>NZ_SIJA01000014.1:0-184072 GCF_012062385.1 Methanocorpusculum sp. GPch4
ATTTTATTATATTTTACTATTTTACCCAAAAGAGAGAGAAAGGCCCGCGGAGTCTCTTCGCCCGGCATATCCGACTCTCCCCCCTCTCCTCTTTTCACATCTTCGTCAAGTTGGTAAAATAGTCAAATACCAAAATTAAACCTCAATTATTACTCCGATTCCAAAAATAAGCCCGGAAACACTTGACAACCCATTTGACAACTACGGTCTGTTTTCGGCAAGTAGGCACACCGCGTAAGTCCTATTCTAATAGGCGTTCCGCAGTGTGGGTGGGGACCCAATTCGAAAGGGAGATGAGTGAGTGTGGATGCCTGAAAAAACCAACCGCGAATAAGCGGTTAAATAATCTCTTGTTTCGACACCCAGTAATACCCTTCCCGAATTGGATTGTGATTAACACCGCGTAAATCCTATTCTAAAACGAATTGAAGAAAAAATGTCCTGAAACTCTTTGGATTGATACGATCACATTAATACTAATTTCAGAAAAAGAAAAGAGCCTCAGGCGAGAGTTGAACTCGCGACCTCTTCCTTACCAAGGAAGCGTTTGACCCCAATTTGAAAAAGGAGCCCGATACGGGTTTATCTGATTTTGAGGATGAAAATTTTTCGACCCCCCCGCGGATTAAAGAGAGACCTATCATACCGGGTTTAGATGGAGTCTCCTATCTTGATATGCCCCTAGCTAAAATCCCAGTTGAGGAACTAGAAGGCCGTGGCCTTACCCTCCCCCCGGGCCGGCGTGATGTGGGTTTAGACTTTGTTATAGCCGGATATCCGGGTGTAGATATCCCGACATACTACAAAGATGAACGGGTTAGAAAGTCGTTCTTAGAGTATCTGGAAAAGAAAGGCATACACGGCGGGCGGAATGGTCGCCGGACTGCTTACGACCGTGAGCTTAAGAAGTTGGCCCCGGTCTATGCCCCGGATGATAGGGCAAACTATGACGAGATAAACAACGGGAATTATCCCTCCCAGATGGGACACAACGCTATGGGAAAATTTTTCCATTGGTGCGTGGATGTGTTAGGATTGGTCACTTTCAACGGATACCCCATATCAGAGTGGAACAAAAACGGTTATCCCTTCGGCGGGATCAAAGACCCGGAAACGGCAATGTCCGGCCGGTTTTACGATCTTGATACATCAGGGGTTACGGCCGCCTTATACAAATTGCCTCTTGATACCCGGATATTTTACATGCTTATGGCATACTCCGGTGCGCGTGCATCCCAGTTGTATAAGCTATTGGCCGGCACAGATGATAACGGTGAAAGATACCCTAGAAAGGTAGCCGTCCTCAAAGCGGACCCGGCCAAAGGTATTAAACAAACAGTGATCGGTTTAGATGCCCGAAAAATGACGATCGGCAAAAAAGCCGCGTTCTTTTACATGTTCCCCCCAGAGTGTGAAGGCCTTGTCAGGAATTACACCCCTGAGGCCCCCTATGATAGGATCATGAAGGATTTAAACGATTTAACAAAATTCGAACGCATCACCGACACCGGAGATAAAGAAGTTTGCGCCTGTAATGCAAACAGTATTAGGAAATGGGGGGCCGCGGTTCTCTTGCAGTATTACGATTCACACGGCCAAAAATTACGGCCCGAGGATATTAATATCATTCAGGGAAGAGTCAGCGACGAGGATGTGTTACTCTCAAATTACGCGCCTAAATTGGCTATGGGGGCGGCGGCATACTCTAAGGTAGTTGATGTATTCCGGGCGGCCCTGCCTTTATCGTCATTGGACGCGCCGGAGCCGGACGTGACCCCTAAGGGATCAAAGACTCCCAGCACAACGGAGAAGGACAAAGCGATAAATCCCCACGCGAACAATTCCCCGATAACTCAAGAAAAACGGGATCGGATCATCGAACTGTACAAGGCTAAAACGTCGGAACGTACGATAGTGAATATCGTCGGCGTACAGAGAAACACGGTTTCAAATGTGCTCATTGCCGCGGGCCTAAAATCGGGATCCAAACGATGAACCCCTTATTTTTGCTCTACAGGCTTACATATCAGGCCAATGTGGCACATTATCACTATGGGTATAGTTGGAGACATAGTCGTTAGTCACAATCAAGTATCACTCATTATTTTATTGCATGTTTTCATCTAGCATTGTGATGTTTTAATGGACATAAGTAAGATTAATAAATCTTTCATCACATAATTGTTGTTCAAGACTCAGCATCAATAGTATGTATATATGAATGATGAAACATTTCAAACGTATAACGTGAAAATACAAGATGGGTAATAGCTATTAAAGAAGAAATACAATTTACTTACTGTGATTTCTAGCTCTGTGACACTATCTGTATTATATGTTATTAATAAGCATGTGCGCGTGATAGAGGAAACAAGTTATGATACAGAGGGAAGTCTAGCAGGGTGTTTACGTGATGAAGCGACTCTGCAATTCATTATCAATGAAGTAAATGAGATGCAGGATCCATTTGAAAAGGCCGCCTGTTTTATGTATAAGACAGCCACACGGCATCCGTTTGTTCAAGGAAACAAACGGATTGCATTTGCCATTGCCCATTCATTACTGATGATAGCCGGATGGGTGGTAATTGTTGATGGAGATACTTTGTATAATTTTGGCTTAGCCGTTGCACGTGATGAAATGACGCAAGAAGAAATTAAAGCGTGGTTCTTAAATAACGTAAAAAAAAGAGAGGGATATTATCACTGAGCAAGTAATTTTAATCCATCTTTGTGAATTTTAAGAGTTTCTTCGAAAGCTTTATCCAGTGCATCCATATCATCATAAATAATTTCATTATTGACTGCACATGGAAATTGTCTATATTCCCAATATGGGGTTAATATGCCAACTGTGCTTGCTGTAAGTACAGCCCCTGCTGATGAACCATAACTTGTTCTTGAATAATCATTTTGCCTTTGGCCGCTAATGTTTTTGGATACCATAGATAGATTCACCTCCGTGACCACTTACCACATATTTGTGTTATACTATAATGAAGATTTAGGTTGGGTTCTTTGGATATAGAAAGTTGAGAGGTGGTATAGTAGCCACTATGTGCATTTCTGCTCTCTAACGCTGCGTGTAATAATTCATAATAAACTAGGTTTACACCTACTGGTATATTCGTTATGACAGTTGCATAGGTCTCTTTTGAGAAGTCGTGCTTATTTACAATACCACATTTTTCTGCAAAAGCATCTTGTTCCATTGCAGTAGATAAAGGATCAAATGGATCGTTACACTTCATCTCTTTCTCAAAGTCAGACCAGATATTCCACATTATATTTTCGATGTCTTTGTTTGCTTTTGCAACAGGGAGACCAAGAGCGATTGCCTCCTTTTTTCCGATGGGGTATCCATGATGATAGAAAGATTTGTTGAGGGTGGAAGAAATTGATTTTATTGTATTGGGATCTTGCATATGAGTACCTAATAATTTCTCCCCCAGCGACATCGAAAGAATTGTACTTTTTCTTGCCACACCTATATCTAAAGGAGTCACTTTGTCACAAAGGAGTTCAAATGCTCGTTCTTTTTGTTCTTGGTCGGTAATACCCACTTCATTTTTTACAAACTCCATATAATGAGTTATATCATCAGCTGAAAAATGAACCGTACCATTTGGAGAATGAGACTGCATTTGCGGGTCAACGGGTCCTAAATTGGAAAATGGATGCATTATGATTTCATCTGCCCCCAAAGCTAACAGCGTTGCTCCACTAAATGCCTGATATGGAATTAATACCCCGATATGTTCAAATCGCTCACGAAGTAAACTCATAATACGCCAGACAGTAATTGGATCGCCCCCATTACTCACAATTAAAAGATCTATCTTTTTATATTTGTCTGGAATCAATTTGATCTGATTACAAAATTCTGGAATTACGTCAGCACTGATTATGCCGGCACCATTATTTTGTCTAGAACTAGTTACATAAGCGATCAGAGGACGTTTTCGTTTTTTTTCAATTTGGGAATATAAATCCAAGCGATCCTTATACATGATATGTAATCTGATTTATTTTCGTATAACTGTTTTGGAGATTTCAGCACTCCCTTTACATAATGAGTGCATATTGAATGAAAGGATTTCAATCTCTTAATTTTGTTCCATGTGTTCGCATATAGAATATTTACGGCACTTTTGTATCATAGATAAGGGTTTGTATGTCTGAAAAAAGTGAATTTGTAGCCATGTGTAAAAAATACGGGTTAAATCCCGTGTTGCTGAAAAATGTCTTTGGTCTCTGGATCAGAGGATACAACAACGTAGAGATTTCCGACAAAACCAGGATCAACAAAAACACGGTAAACAAGTATGTTTTGAAGCTGAAGCAGTTTTCAGATGAGGATATCCAATTACTAATCTATTACTAAGATGTGTCAAATTAGTAATTGAGAGATTATACAAAACAGCAAGCCAAGTTATCTGATTATTAGTCTTAAAATATAATATTTGGATTGGTAATTGGAAAAAACCTTATTCTGTTGAG
The DNA here is from genome assembly GCF_012062385.1 of Methanocorpusculum sp. GPch4. NCBI lineage: Archaea > Methanobacteriati > Methanobacteriota > Methanomicrobia > Methanomicrobiales > Methanocorpusculaceae > Methanocorpusculum > Methanocorpusculum sp. GPch4. Next base: position 4,500 of record NZ_SIJA01000014.1, read on the forward strand.
GGGCGAAGATATGAGTATGTTCTTATATCCCCGTCGGGTTCGTTACCGGGCAACTCATTATGAATTGAAAAGAGCGGCGGAATATGAGAGAAATGGATTTAAAAATTCCATCTATCCCAATCTACCAAGACTTACTATTGACGAATACGATCAACTTTAAGACCGATGTCCATATCTTTTGTGTGCTTCTTTGCGAAGGCTTCAATGAGTTTATTATTTGCTGTCTTTATCCTTCGGTAAACCTCCCTAATTTCTTTTGAATCTATCATATACGTATCCCTCTGTAACCTGTGAATACGAACGGGTGATTTCAAATTGGTGTGACGGCGGGGTTTCCACTGCCGCCCGTGTGCACCACGTGCAGATCGTTTGATACTGCGCTTTTTGTGCCATTCACCACACCTCCACCTATAATACAGCTCATATGCTGGAATTGCCGCGTAAGCGTTGTTTATCAGTTCCGGCCTGCCCCTATTCCTCGGTCCATTCCCCCATGGTCAACGTAGCTCCAGTAGCTCCGCAAATATCACTCCATGTTTCTATGTCGTCTGATTTCTGCCACTGTCGCGAAGTTTTAACCCTTATTTTACTGGAAGCTACAGGATAGATAAGATGTATCTCTCTGTTGCCTTCTTCTCAGGTAGTGAGGCACGTCGAGAGCAACCTTAGACGGGATCATTTATGCCCCGCAAAAACCTAACAACTTTGGATATTCAAGATTTCTCTTATCCATAAACTAATTACATTCCCTAGAAACAAGACCTATTATTTCATTGATGATTTTTATAATTGGATTACGTTTATTCGCGATTTCCTCATGAGTGTAGAACGTAATGTGGGCAGCACCATTTCTTTCATAGGATAAGTTCTTACATAACTCACCAATTTTCTTTCTATTATCAGAATTCATCCCCATATTTTCAATATACATAATAAAGTGTTTAACTACTTCATTATCTTTCACGGAACTCATATCGTTATCAAGATAAATCCATTGACCAAGCGCAAGAGTTTTGTCCTCAATTCCAAGAATTAATTTCAATGTTGTAGGAAGGGTATCAAAATATTTCTTTAATACCCACCTATTTTTACAATATCTTTCATCATCTCGAATTTTCGTCTTAATTGGAGCAAGCACGCTCTCGTATAGATAACGTTCGACACCTTTTCCATATTGCACAATAATCGGTCCAAAATCATATTCTTGACTATTTGATCCATTGAATGCACTAAAGAAAAGCCAATCACCGGTATGGAGAATTTGCTTTACTGCATCTGATTGTATCAAATCGAAACTGATACTGGAAGAAAGAAGAGAAGAAATATTTTCCTCCATTTTCTTATAAATCTTGGATTCAGGATCATTCGTAATCGCTTTTTTTATGTATGTAAGAGCGTTGACATAATCTGTTTTCAGAACATAATAGTTTGTAAGCCCCGATAATGCGATTGGGGATTTAGAGTTCTGAGCTAATGCTAGGTTGAACCATTTCTCTGCTTCATCTAAATCATTCTCTATGATACATATATCGCCAATTTTTGTGTAAGGAATTTCCAGCATTTCCTTTGAGATCACACATGCATCCTGATACCACCCCCTTGCCTCAGAACAAAGACCAAGTGAAAATGCTGCATCGCCAATCATCATCTCAGGACATCCTGAAAGATTCTGCTGGCGATAATTTTCCGAAAGAACGGAAAAGAACTCTCGACGAAGTTTATTGTTATCCCATCTTGCAGTTTTTTTCACTATTGCATTCATCCATTCCTGAAGGTCATCCTTTGTTGAGTATTTACTGAAATCATGTATAAAGGCAGCGATATCAGCTTTGATATTATCATTAACCTCTCCTTTAAGTTCCGTGGATATAATTGCACGTCCAATTATGCAAATTTGCTTACATTCCATCATTTTAGCGTTATCGAATGTTTTGGAATATAAGTCACATGCCTCTTCCAAAGATCCATACTCAGATAGAAAATCAGCTTTTATTTGGAATACCTTTTCATTAGGATCTATTTTAAGAATCTTATCGAACCAGGATATAGCCTCTTTAAATTGAAATGTGTTTATTGCCTGCTGAATTTTTGAATTATATTCGACCATATCTCTACAAATATCCATATCTCGAAGAGAAGTGTAATCATTTTCATCCAGATAATAATTGAGAATTTTGAGACGATCAAGTGCTTCCTCAATGTGTTGATATTGTTGTGGATCAGTCGCATCTTTTATAAATTCTGTTAAATATTCCAACTCTAATTCGAAATTACCTGTTCTTCTACATGCCGATGCAAGATTAAATACGACACCACTTGATATGATCTTAGGATATTTATGAGATTCCAGATGGATTTTTTTGATTTCTTTATTAAAATACCCAGAACCTTTACTATAATATTCCATCTCGGCACAATTTTTCCATTCAACTAATTCTTTATAGATATTATTGGGTTTATCTAATCTTTTTGTTAATCCATGGGCTACGTTGTACCATTCCAAGGCTTTTGAATAACGTTCAATTTCCCGGTAACACGTGGCTATACCTGAGGCCAAATAATACCTCGAATCACCTTTTTTATCCTTGTGACGAAAGATAAATTCCCCCAGTGTAATTGCAGGTTCATAGAAAGATGCTGCCACCATTCTATTAAGATAAATAGTTAAACTCGACATACTCGGATCTAAGTTTAATATTTCTTCCAGCATATCTTGACGAAGAATAAATGGATATTCTCTATTCAGGATGGCGAGTTTCTCATCATTATCAAATTGAATAAACCATTCAAAATCTGCGATTGTAGATAGATCTGCTTCGAACTTCCACAGATACGATAGATCTTTAGAATTCTCTTTTATATGATCAAAGACAGACTTTCCAAAAATAACCCGTTCTAATTCTAATTGGAAGGGATGATGATTGAAAATCAATTCGTGAAAGATAAAATCAGGTCTTTTCTCAGAAAAATGCCGCTGATTATATTTGTCAGAATATTTCAAATTCCGGTTGAGGAATCCTGCAATATGTATTAGTACATTCTCTGTATAACCTGCAGCTGGATCCAATAGATTTTCATTGGAAAGGACATGACCATAATATAACTCAGTCGAAAAATCTAGGATCGACTGACCTATCGCAGTAATTTCATATTCATTGTTTGGTTGTTCTTTTGCTTGTTGCAATCTGAAATTTAGATAATCTAGTTTCACCCTCTTTTCTTTTTCTAACCCATTATTATAATATTCAGCCAATTCCTTAGATGTCTTATCACGATCCAATATACTCTCAAAAGGATTTTCACCTGATTCTATTTTTTGCATAATTAACCCAAAAGTGCCTTTTGGCTTAAGACTCTCTTTTGGGATATAGGATAATTTTGCCAACTCGCCAAACAGGCTGAGGACGACATGCCGGACACGTTCCTGAATATTGGCATTCTCACGTACCTTATCTCTCACATGGAGACTAAAACCAGGGTCCCGTTTCACACGAAAGAGGAATGAATTATCTAAAGCATGCCCAATAAAAAATTCTTCTTTTTTCTCTCTGGAAACGTTCTGAATCGACTCAAGAAAATCTGTGTTGTATCGAATAAGATACGATTCCCATAAAAAATCACGAATTGGTGAGACATTATATTCCATTTTTTAAAACAAGTCCAATTTCCAAATTAGTTTATGGATGCATAAATGTTATCTTTTATACTCTCCTCCAATTCCAAGTGTTTTGTAGTCAAAAAAAAGGGGATTTCTCCCTAAGTAGTTTACTTAGGGGAATTTTTTGCAGCGGAGCTTTGTGCCCGTTCTTTAAAATCAGAGTTCTTTCCGGTTTTGTCCGAATTTGACTGGATTCTGGATACTGCTTCTTTGGTCATTGGTTCTTTAGACATGAATTTCTCACCCCCATTCGGTTGGTAAAATAAGATGGTAAGGACGTTGAGATAAAACAATTTTGAAACTGTTTCGTGGTATTTGAAACCATTTTACAAGATGAACTTTTTCCGGTTCATCATCCATGTGGTCTTCTTGAATACCTAAGAGAATAGATAACAGTATCTTCTCCTCCCTGAAACTGATGTTAGTTAAAAAAAGAACATAGATGATTTTTGATCTGAATTCTCAGGTACATGCCTCTTTATCCCCACCATCCCCACGTAAACCCTTCCAATCATATATTCCCCCTCTATCCAGATATTTGTCAGAATCAACTAATTTATCAACTCCTTGCTCGAGAATATCATCTAATTCATACAAAGTGATTTTTCTTCCCACATCCGATTTCACCTGCCCGTTGGGCATGATCATGAAGTATGAGCCCTCCATATCATCCACCGACTCAAACACAGGACCCACTCCCGAACCAAGGCAGATAGAGCGGTGACGTTCGGCAAACTCCCGGAACTGTGCACTGCTTACACAGAGACCAATTGAAGATGTATCGTTTTCACCGTCGATCACGAGCATCTGCATAACTTTCCAGCGGTCAGGTTTCATCATCCGGATCAAAGGATGCATATTCTCCTGCCAGGTAAGCGATGTGACCGTTGTGTTCACCTTCAGATGAATGCCAGCTTCATGAACGAGGAACGCCGCCTTCAGGGCATTTGTTACATGCTCACCTCTACCACGACCCATTGCCGCCTCAACCGTATCAAGGCATGAATCAACGGAGATAGCGATCCAGTCCACACTCCCGGCAAGCTGCGAGACCATATTTTGATTCAGATGAGAGCCATTTGTCGTAACTGAAACGGTCATTCCAAGATTCTTTGCCTCTTTACAGTAATCCGGAAGCCTTGGATGAAGAAGAGGTTCTCCTCCTGCGAAATTGATTTTTTCAATACCCGAATCGCTGAGTTTTTTCAGGAGTATTTTTCCCTCCTCAAATGAAACTTCATGTTTCCCAAGATTCTGAGCAAAACAAAAACTGCATGCATAATTGCAGCGGTTGGTGATGTGCCAGTTCACGGATTTTATGACTGATTCGGATGTCATACATTATTGTAGCCGACACGTATGCATATAGCAAACTTGAAACAGTTTCTATATATTGGAAACTATTATGATGTCCGGAATGTAACTTACCATCATGTCAAATGAACATATCCTCTTCATCAGTGCCGGAGCAAGTATCAATAAAACATATTCAATAACTGCAGAAGAACTGAAGCCGACCCATGTCATCGTGCTGGTTGAAGAAAGCATATTTCATGATAATGAGGCTGATTCTGATTTCCTTAAAGAAGAAAAGCCTAAGATCCGTCTGGCAATTGAGGGAGTAAGGCAGCAGGTTGAACTCGACGGAAGGAGGGAGTTTTCCCTTGTGCATCTCCCCAGACTGGATCAGGATATCATTCGCGGGACTATTCTCAAGATCCGTAACGATCACAAGGATGCACAGTTTTCGTTTAATGTCACGGGAGGAACGGCCCTATTTTCTACGAGCCTTTTTCTTATGGCTATCTGGCTTGGCGGCAGGGTGTGTATTACAAGAATTGAGGATCCATTCATCGAACTGAGAATCCCAAAAATATCACTCAAAGAACTTGAGGAGAATCCGGATCTCATGAAAATTATCCGGATTCTTGGAGGTGAAAGTAAAAATAAGATTCGGGTGAGTGATAAAGATGATATGCGAAAAACGACTTCACGGATACATGATACATGGATGAGAAACAAGGAGATTCTCCGGGAACTCGACGTGATTAAATCCGTTTCCGAACGTGTGGGCAAAAATGATCAGGTGAACCAGACAAGAGATATGAAAAAACTCATAAGCTGGGATCTTGTCGAGGAAAAGAAAGAGGGAAGAGAGAGTTTGTATCGTCTGACTTCAGACGGGATATTCGCTTACAATATTTTCAAAGAGCAATAATGGTGATTGTGCCTAACAGTAATTATGCGCAATTATCCTAATTAGGATCAAAAATAGCCATAATAAAACGGGTCAATAAACTCTGGATGAGGTGGTTGAAAAACTCAAGTCATATTGGGTAAACTTTGAGCTTCACTATTTTTCTCACCATTTTTAAGCAAAGATGGATCATCTAATAAATATGACATTTCACCAAGCAGATCAAGAGTGATTTTGGTATATTTTTGGAGTTGTGGAAAATGCTTTATCAAGGGCAGTTCTTTGGTGTAATAGGATAAAGGGTCAATATCATCATCTATTTCAGGCAACTCTCCTTTAATAAATGGATATCGGGATAGCTGTTCGTGTGATGAGATTATGGTTGATAAAATAATTAGGAGAGTGCCAATTTCAAAGAGAAGAAGCAGATACGAGGCACGAGCACGATAGATATCCAGAGAAGATTTTGATTGAATTTTCAGGGACTCCAGATGAGAGAGGAGATCATCCTGTTTTTCCTGCGGGATGGAGTGTTCTTTACACAAATCTATAGATGCGATTTCCATTTTTTTGAGGAGAGAGTCAATATTATTATCCCACTGTTCTTTGGTTACTTCTTTTGAGTAGAGATTATTATATCCCTCATCGAAGGATGAGCAAATTTCCATCAGTTCGTTTATCCTAAAGGATAGGGTGTCTTCATCCAGATAGTAATAGCCTTTACAATCATTTATTATGGAAATAAAGGAGTTGTGATACTCCAACATCTCCTTTGATCCCTGTTCATAATCTACACCCATCTTAGATGAAAGAGTTGCTGCAATGTCCTGAGCATCCTTATTTTTGCTAATCGTCTTTTGCACCCGTAATTGTTCTTGAACAGGACCGTAAAACATTTTTAGCGGATGGTGACCTAACTTACCAACTTTTGATTCCCACAAGGATGTGCGAATACCATAATATTTGAAGGATTTTTCTATGGATTGCTGAAGCGAAAATACTGCAAGAGGATACCGCTTATGTCGATAAAGGAGTTTAGAGGCTTTCAAATCTTCAAGAGCCATCCGGTAAAAATCTATTGCCTGTTCCCTTGTGTAAACAATATTTTCTGTCATGAGTATATCCCGATTACTTTCCGTGGAGAGGAATCCGATCGCAAAGCTCCATCAGCTCTTCGATCCGCTCGACGATGCGATGCTGCTCGGCGAGAGGCGGGAGAGGAACAATGTGTTCCTTTATTGTTTGAGTTGCAAGTTCAGTTTGTTTCGTACTTCCTGTTGATTTATCATTAATTGTATTTTGGACGCTTGGTCCAGCAAACCAATAATATAAATACAGAGAATCAATTTGACTTTTAATGGGGCGAATTACAGTAACATGCGAGTCTGCCACTGCAATTTGATAAGGAGTTAATCTTTCATCGTAAATCCCGATTCTACCTAAAGTACCAAGACCAGTAGAGTTCCATAACAAGTCATTTGTTCTAAGATAGCGTTCCTCAGTATACTTGTTAAATGAATCTGGATCAATAAATAAAGCTTTATCCATCTGAATCCCGGACCACTGGATACATTTTTGTGCCACAACTGGAATTTCTTTGATACAAGAATAAATTGGAGATTTCCCTCGATGAATATATTCACATATATCTCCCAACCTCACCCACTCCCAGCTTGCCGGGATCTCAAACGGCTTCTCTTCCTCGCTCACCGGTGAAAGAGGCTTACCCTTCCTGATCTTTCCCTCCTTGACCAAAGCCTCCCGCTCTTTTTTGATGTGTGCAAGAAGTTCAGCCGCCGTTCCGTCCTCGGCTTTTTGTGAAACAAGTTTCCCTTGAACAGCATACTGGAGAATCGACTGACGCAGAGCTTCCGAAAATCCCGCTTCCAGTGCGGAAAGCTTCTGCTCTTCGTGATCGTAAGCCTCGACAAGGGGCATGAGTTCCTCAATTCTTGCAACAATGCGCTGCTGTTCTGCGAGAGGGGGGAGAGGAAATGGCTGGTTTATCACAATACCTAAAGAAATTGCCTTAAATGTTGATCCGGTTGCTTTTTTCTCAAATTCCTTTCCGAAGGGGATTAGTCCAGAGAATAGGTATTCTCTATGCAGGTGTTGTCCAGAAACTAGAGCACACAAACCACGACCAATACAAATCTCTCTTTCAGTAAGATTTACCGTTCCAACTGGAGCTCGAACACATAATAATACACTTCCAACCGGAGCAATTTTTGTTGGGGCAACAGTTTTTACATCTGATTTTCCGATATACTTATCTGTGAAATAGATTTTACCCTGATGGAATTCAACTCCGTCACCATTAATCCCAACATCTTTACCATCTGGAGATTGACCCATGACAATAGTTAGAATATCCCCCAACCTCACCCACTCCCAACTCGCCGGGATCGAAAACGGCTTCTCTTCCTCGCTCACCGGGGAAAGAGGCTTACCCTCCTTGATCTTCCCCGCCTTGAGCAAAGCCTCCCGTTCCTTCTTGATCCGATTCAGAAGAACGCTTGCCGGCTCATCATGAGGATCCTGACGAACCAGTTTTCCCGAAACCGCCAGCTGGAGAATGGAAGCCTTCAGATCAGATGCTTTCATCTCCTCTCCAGCAAAGAAACGATCTCTGAAAGGATCTTCGTGATCCTCTCATCAGCCTCCGCCTTCTTCGCGTGATAATTCGCTAAAAGCTCCATCGGCTCTAAAATCTCCTGGACCTCATGCGGAAATCCGCACAGATCCAGATTAAACTTCCCCATCATCAACTCATTGATCGAATACTTCTTCGCCTGGAAGAACCCCTCAGAATCAATGATCTCCTCACGGGCATTCCACCACGAAACAGCAGGAGCAAAATGCTCCAGCTTCATCGGCTTGGTCTTCGAGAAGTTCTTGTAACCCTCCGGCATATCCAAGCGGTAGAACCACGTCTCCTTTGTTGGTCCCGTCTTATCAAAAAACAAAAGATTCGTCGTGATCGACGTATACGGAGCAAACACACTGTGAGGAAGCCGGATAATCGTATGCACATTACACTCAGCAAACAACTTCTCCTTAATAGTATACTCAGCCCCCTCAGTCCCAAACATAAACCCGTCAGAAAGCACAACTCCCACACGCCCCATCTCTTTCAGCCGATACAAAATCAGCACCATAAACAGATCGGCCGTCTCCGAAGTCTGCATATCCGCCGGGAAATTACCAAGAACACTCGACGCTGTACTCCCACCATACGGAGGATTCATCACGATAACATCAAACTTGTCCTCATCCCCGTACTCACGCACGTTCTTCGACAAAGAATCACCGTGCAGAATATTCGGCTCATCCAGCCCGTGCAAAAGAAGATTCGTCACGCACAAAAGATGAGGCAGAGCCTTCCACTCACACCCGTAAATCGACGACTGAAGCTTTTCCCGGTCACCGACCGTCTTCACCTGCGGCTCAAGAGCCTTTATACTCGAAACAAGAAAACCCCCCGTCCCGCAGGCAAAATCGGCAACCTTCTCACCAAGTCTTGGAGAAACCATCTGAATAATAAAATCCGTAACCGCACGCGGCGTGTAAAACTCCCCCGCATTCCCCGCAGACTGCAGACTCTTCAACAGAGCCTCATAGATCTCATTAAACGCGTGCTGCTCCTTATAATCCCCGAAATCGACACTGTCGATCTCATTCACCACCTGGCGAAGAAGCGTCCCGTCCTTCATATAATTGGACATATCCTCCATCACCAGCTTCACGATCGCCTTCTTCATCGGCGTCTTCTCCGTGATCTCGATTTTTTTCAGAGTGGGAAACAATACAGTATTCACGAAAAAAAGAAGATCATCTCCCGTCATCGCCTTCCCGTCCTTCTTATCAACTGCCCAGTTTCTCCACCGGCATGGTTCGGGAATAATCGACTTATACGCCGGATCCAGAAACTCCCATGCCTCTTCCCGTGAATCATACACCTTCAAAAACAACATCCATGCGATCTGCGAAAGACGCTGCGCATCCCCGTCCACCCCGGAATCCTTCCGCATAATATTCTGGAGACCCTTAATAAACGTACCTAAAGCCAAAAACTATCCCTCTGCTGCGTACAACTCTGACTTCAATTCAAATAAAGCCGACACAAATTTATCCCGGCCGCCAAACATCCGTGCGATCTGGGGCGGAGTCCCAAGGGGCATAAACTCTGCCAGACTCAAAACCCGAAGATCACCGATATCCACATCACCCTCACTCATATACTTCTCAAGAAGAATATCCAGAACCCTCCTTGCCGGACCGGAATACTTATTCAACACGCCCTTCTTCTGCACATTCTTCACCCGCTCTCCCTTCGTCAAAGGCTTTGCATCAAACGCCACGTGACAGATCAGATCAAAATCATCCATCTCAGGATGACCCGCCTTCTCCCGCAGCTTCTCCAAAAACACGCCCTCCAGCTCCAACTCCTCAGAAATAACCACACGCTTCTCATGGGCAGTCCATGTTTTCAAAAACGCGTCAAGCGTCGCAAACTTGCTCTGCACAGTCTTTCTCGTAAAATCCGTAAAGGACTCCGTCGTAAGACGCCCATCTGCTCCGTAATACTGAACCTGTTCAGAAACGATCTGAACATCCACATTGTTCACCCGGTACTTATCTCTCGGCGGACCGGGAGGATACGTCTTAGTGATTTTCGGCGTATGATCTCCCTCGGTAATGGAAAACGGCTCTCCGTCAAACGTCGGATCAGCAAACAACCTGCTGGCATCCCGGAAATCCATGATCGTAAAATACTCCTTCCCGTATTTTGGATACAGACGTGTCCCCCTCCCGATGATCTGCTTAAACTCGGTCATTGAATTGATATTCTTATCAATAACGATCAGTTTGCAGGTCTTGCAGTTGACCCCGGTTGTCATTAATTCGGATGTCGTCACAAGTGCCGGATACTTGGAATCATCATCCATAAAATATTCCAGCTGGGCTTTCCCCTCAGGATTATCTCCGGTGATCCGCATCACATACTTGTAATTCTCGGCAACCAGATCCGCGTTCGCATTGGACAGGGCCTGACGCATCCTCTCCGCATGGTCTATATCCTCACAGAAAACGATCGTCTTGTCAAACCTGTCGGTATCTTTCAGATACCTGGTGATCCGATCTGCCACTTTAATCGTTCTTGCATCAAGAACGACCGTCCGGTCAAAATCACGGGAATTGTACATCTGATCCGGGATCTCCTTTCCAGACAGATCCCGCTGACCCTGATTCGGACGCCAGCCGTCAAGATCCTTATCCAGATGTACACGCAAAACACGGTAAGGAGCAAGGAATCCATCCTCGATTCCCTGTTTCAGTGAATAAATGTAAAGGGGATCTCCAAAATAATCGATATTGGATACTTCCTTGGTTTCCTTCGGGGTTGCCGTCATGCCGATCTGAACCGCACCGGAAAAATACTCCAGAATCTTTCTCCAGTTGGAATCTTCCCTCGCACTCCCGCGATGACATTCATCAACAATAACTACATCAAAAAATTCCGGCGCGAACTGTTTATAGGTATCATCCTCACCCTCAGGCCCGATCTGCTGCTGATAAAGGGACATAAATACCTCATAGGAACTGTCCATTTTCCTACCCGAAACTTTCACCATCACCTTATCAAACGGTTTAAAATCTGACCGTACCGTCTGATCGATCAGAACATTCCGATCAGCAAGATACAAAATACGCTTTGCGAGACCCGACTCACGAAGCCGGTGAACGATCTGGAACGCGGTAAACGTCTTTCCGGTCCCGGTCGCCATAACAAGCAGGATCCTCTTATCGATCCCGCCGGGATACACGCCGGTAGAAACTGCATCGATCGTCTTGTTGATAGCAATTCTCTGATAATATCTTGGAATGGAGCCGCCAAGTTCATAATAATATGGAGTAGTGATCTCTTTCTCCTCGGCTGGACTCAGATCTTTATCCAAAACATATCTTCTCCATAAATCTTCAGGTCCCGGAAATGCATCCAGCAACAGCTCCTTTTCAAGTCCGGTTAAACGGTCATGCTCCAAAAATCCGGAACCGTTCGACGAATAGACAAACGGCACATCGAGACATTCCGCATAGGAAAGCCCCTGCTGCATCCCGTCCCCGAGAGATAACCAGTTGTGTTTCGCCTCAATAATTGCAAGCGGCCGGTTCTTCTTATAGGATAACAGATAATCCGCAGATTTCTTTTTTCCTCGCGTAACAAAACCATCTTTCACTAAAACCATACCGTCAGTAAAAGGGTATTCCATCTGGATTTGTGTAAATTTATCCCATCCTGCTTTTTCAACTGCCGGAGTAATATAGCGCAGTTTGACATCTTCTTCAGAGAGTTTTTCATGCAGAGACATAGGAGATTCACGGACAACGGAATAATAGATATAAGAAGTAACTTGTTTTTCACTCTTAATAAATATGTCCCAATATTTGTGACTTTACTACGAGAGGTTTATCGAAATCCCATGAATATTCATGTTATCTAAAATTCTCTATTCATTAATTTTTTATTCACCCATCCCCCTCACTTCGAATCTTCATATTATGAAAAGACATAGTAGATGAAACTGGCTTGTTTCACCATGGATTTTCCGGCAATTCCAACATTAATACCAGGTTTTCCAGATTTTCCAGTGGCATTCCATGTATTCCAAAACGTATGCCATCTTTTCCAACTGGTATTTCCAGGTTTTCCAGTGATTTTCCATCCATTCCAAAACACATGCCAGCTTTTCCAACTGGTAATTCCAGGTTTTCCAGTGGTTTTCCATCTATTCCATAATTGCAGATAGATAACAGATCCATGCTGTTTAATCTGCTAAGTGGTATCTCATCTTGTATCTTTTAACTTCCATCTATGCCGATATTATCCTAAAGGGATAAGTTGTCCGATAATGACGCTGAATCCTGTGTATCCATTCGTAACACCCTATTTCTAGTTGGATTCAAACAAGGTCCCCTAATGGATGCAAGTTATTTGATCAAATGATCTGATCTCCAATCCCTATCTTATTTGACCCGAAATGTCAGACGATTTCGAGTAGAACATCCAAGCATCTCCAGATTCTTGATGTTACACTTTCGGAACCCGCTCTTTATGGTCTATCACACTAACATTTGAACGCGCAGAATGTGCGCATATGTCCGGACGTGTCCGGACACTGGAAAAAGAAAACGGAAAACGAAGGAAAATGAAAAAGAAGAAAGAATCAAAGAGATTGAAGAGACGCATTCATCTGAATGTATCTCCAGAGATATATGAGTTTGTGAAGAAAAACGGCTTAAATGCGTCAAGATTCGTAGAAAACGCTCTAAAACGGCTTAAAATGGGTCTCGGAGAATCATTTGAGGTAAATTCGGCAGATTTGGTCTTAATTTCGCAAAAGAAGGAGAATACGGAAGCCTCAGGCGAGAGTTGAACTCGCGGCCTCTTCCTTACCAAGGAAGCGCTATACCACTAAGCCACTGAGGCAACAAAATATTGCGATAACAACATACGACACGGAATCATTTAAAGATTATGAAACGAGGCCATTATTTTGAAACCGGAAACCGGCCCTCACACCTGAAGGCGGGGCAAAACGGTCTCACGCGCATAAATACCGGAGGATCGTTTTCGCGACGACAAAGCCTGTCGAAAACGCCGCCTGGATATTAAATCCCCCCGTATCCCCGTCGATATCCATCACTTCTCCCGCGAAAAACACCCCGGGCGCGATCTTTGACTCGCAGGTCTTCTTATTGATCTCCGCAAGCGACACGCCCCCCGCCGTGCACATCGCCGCATTGAAATCACCGAGCCGGCTGATCGTGACCGGAAACGCCGTCAGATTCTCAACGAGAGATGCCCGCATCTTCGCGGTCAGCTGACCCCCCGTCGTTCCTTCAGGAATGCCGGACACCTCCACCAGAGCGCGGGTAAGACGGTCCGGACAGGAAAGACCGGACAAAAGATTCTGCACCTGCTTTCCTCCGGACGCCGCGGTCCGCTCTTTCAAAAGAGCATCCGTTTCCCCCGGTGAGAGAGGAGTGAACGAAATCCTGAGAACATCTCCTGCCCGCATCCACCTCGAAGCATCCAGGATCACCGGACCCGAATACCCAAAACGGGTGATCAGCAGATCCCCCTCCCGGGTCATCATCTTCTTTCCGTCCCGCCAGATACTCACCTTCGCGGGAAGCGAGATCCCGGATAGATCCCGGAGCTGATGGTCATCGGCATACACCGGCGTTAAAGACGGTTCCGGCGAAACGACCATATGACCCAGCGATTCCGCAAAGGCATACCCGTCCCCCGTCGAGCCGGTCCCCGGATACGACATACCCCCGGTCGCGATCACCACATACTTCGTCTGATATGATGCGAGAGAAGTCTGCACAGAATATCCTCCGCTGTTTGGGGTGACAGACTTCACCCCTTCCGAATAGTAGATCTCCACTCCTGCCTCATCGCAGGCAGAAAGCAAAGCGTCCAGCACATCATCCGCGCAAAGCGAAACGGGGAAAACCTTATCGTTCTCGTTTGTGAACACAGGTACCCCGCGATGCGAAAAGAAATCCGTCACGGCAAAGTTCGAACACGCCATCAGCGAAGGCTTCACAAAATTTCCATGATCCCCGTAGTTTCCGGTGAACATTTTCACATCGCCGGCATGCGTGAGATTACACTGACCGGAACCGGCAAGCAGAAGTTTTCTGCCCGGCAGTTTCATCTTTTCCAGGACGAGGACCTTCGCCGGCGCAAGATGGGCTGCACAAAACAGACCTGCCGGTCCCGTCCCGACAACGATCACATCATACTCACGCATATTCATTGTATGTACGTACGTCCCAAACCCTTATTATTGATCCCCTCCAACATATACGAAGCACTTAGGTGCTGACTGAAGTAAGTCCGACGTGTCTGTCTACTAAGACACTGCCTTTTTGGCTTTGGGATTACGACGAGTCAGCTGTATTATACATGCTGCTCTTTTCGTGACTTACGACCATACCTGTCAAATTACAGTATCCGCGAATACGTCGTCAGGTTGGTTCTCCGCCCGGTACGGATGGGCGGACAGTCTCTTTCGCGAGGTGATAAATTATGGCACGAATGCATGCTAGAAGAAGAGGAATTGCATCCTCTGTGAGACCATACAGAAAAGAAGTCCCTGCCTGGTCCAACTCCGATGTCAAAGAGATCGAGGGTAAAATCGTCGAGCTGCGCAAAGCAGGTCTTACCTGTGCACAGATCGGTCTCGTTCTCCGTGACAAACACGGCGTCCCCAATGTAAAACTCGCAACCGGCAAGAGAATCAATGCCATCGTCCGTGAAAACGACCTTGACACTGACATCCCCGAAGATCTGCGCAACCTGATGCACAAGGCTCTCGGCATGAGAAAACACCTTGAGCAGAACAAAAAAGACCTGCACAACAAACGTCAGCTCCAGCTGACCGAAGCAAAGGTCCGCAGACTTGTAAAGTACTATGTTGGAAGCAAACGCTTACCGCTCGGCTGGGTCTACAAGCCGGAGACTGCAGAGATCCTTCTGTCCAGATAAATCATCATAACCCATGTCACTGGAAGAAGCTGCCAAAAATATCGCCCAACGCCTTAAAGGGATGGAGTACGTGGAAATGTACTCTCATCACGACGCGGACGGCATATCCTCGGCGGCGATCATGTCCATCGCCTTAAAACGGGCGGGCATCGCTTTTCGGCTCAGGTTCTTACCTGTTCTTACGAATACCGATGTCACGAATCCGGACATTTCCCTTCTGTGTGATCTGGGTGCGTCGTGTGCCGGGCTGCCGGAGACGACAATGATCATCGATCATCACGTGCCTTACACCACCTCAAAATACCATATCAATCCGCGATTGTTCGGTGCAGACGGCGAAACGGAACTTTCCGCCGCCGGATGCGCCTATCTGGTCGCAAATGCCCTTTCAGATAACCGTGACCTTGCCGGCCTGGTTCTTTTAGGCATCATCGGGGACGGGCAGACCGTTGCCGGCATGAATGAAAAGATCATCGGCGAGGGGATAGCGAACAATCTGATAAATCCGGGAAGAGGGATACTTCTTGCCGGCAGAACACCCAAAGAGCAGATCGAGAATGCAGCCTCGCCCTATCTTCCGGGTCTTTCCGGAAACAACGGGGAGGCTGAACAAATCGTGAAAGCCTGTTCGGCGAAAACGTCGGATGAAGCGTATCTCGGGTGTTTTTTATCAGAGATCATCGCACGGTCCAATGCATCGTATGATGCGCTGACGAATCTCTACGGCGATACCTGGGGTCTTGAGCGGGAGATCATCCAGAATGCACACTCTCTTACGATGGTCATCGATGCCTGCGGAAAAGCAGGCAGAACCGACATCGCATTCGGGCTGGCATGCGGGGATGCCTCCCTGCTGAAAAAGGCCTGGGAGATCGCTCTTTCGTTTAAGAAAAAGGTGATCCGGGCCGCAGATTCTGCGAGACAGCTGACAAAGAATGCATGGATGGTGGATTCCGTCGATACGGTGAGCGATGTCGCAGACATGTTTGCCGAGTCGGAGAACCGGCCTGTTTTCGTTCTTTGCAGAGGAGAATCATATCTGAAGGTCTCAGCCAGAGCGCCCAGGACCGCTGACGTGGATTTTGAGCAGTTCATCACGACTGCCGCAAAAACATTCGGCGGAAAAGGCGGAGGTCACAAGACCCGGGCGGGAGGAGAACTCCCCCTTGCCTCTGAGGCTGAGTTTGTCAGTTCGCTGGAGGCATTTGCATGAAGATAACAGGCGAGATCCGGTCCAGGATCCCAAGCGCAGACGAGATCGAAAAATCTCTTGCGCCGGACAATGCAGGGTTTATTGAGACGTCTTTTGAGGATGGGTATATTACGGCAAGGGTGAACGGTGAGTCGCTTCGGTCGGTTATTGCGACAGTTGATGATTATCTGATGAATCTCTCGGTTGCAGAACGGCTCGTCGAGACGATCTGCGAAGAGAATACGTTAAAAAATACTTCAGGTGAATAAACCATGGCAAGAAAAAAGCAGAGTGGCGGACGCAAAGTCGAAGGATGGAAGGCAAAGAACTGGTATAAAGTTCACGCACCGGAGTTCCTCGGCAAGCAGTTCATTGGAGAGATCATCTCTTCAAATCCGGAAAATGTTCCGGGTCGTGTATTGACGGTTAGTCTGGGCGAACTGATCCAGGACTACTCCAAACAGAATGTTCGTACATCCTTTAAGATCATGAATGTTGCAGGAGATGCAGCATACACCCAGTTCAACGGTCATGAGATGACAAAGGAGTTCGTTCGCGCAATGGTCAAGAAAAGAGCATCCCGTGTCGACAGCACCATCACGGTCAAGCCCCTTGGCAGCACCCGCGAACTTCAGGTTACGATTACCGCATTCACTATCAACCACGCAAGACTTTCCCAGGTCCAGGAGCTTCGTGCAAAGATGGTCCAGGTTGTCGAAGAGGCCGCAAAGGAGTCCGACTTCGAGTCCTTTGTTTCCGCTATGCTGAAAGGCGAACTGTCCAAGAAGATGTTCGCTGAATGCAAGCCGATCTTCCCGGTCCGCAGGATCGAGATCATCAAGTCCGAGTCGGTCAGCTCAGCAGCAGACCGCGCAGCAGCTCTTATCCGTTAAATACGGATAATCTTTTTTTAACACGACAGTTCTTTGTGCAGCCGGCAGACCGATTTTCGAGGAAGGGGACCTGCGGTTTTATTTTCTGAGATGATAAGTAGTATTCATGAAATATGCAGCCCGACTGTTTCTGCTGGTTCTTCTCGCAGCAGTGATCATCTCTGCCGGATGTGTGGCAAAATCCGGAACGGAAATCCCCGACATAACCGGACCATGGACCGTTGGATCCCTGACCATACACGAAAACGGGCAGGAAGGATTCATGCAGCCCGCGCTGACGACCGACGTCTTTGATGTCACCTTCCAGGAAGGAAGACTCTTTTCCGGAACATATGCCGGCACAGATTTTTACGGATCGTTCTTTTCCAAAGACGGAGCACAGTTCCTCCTGACCTCGCAGACAGCGGACGGGGAAGGAAATTCTTCTGCGGTGCAGATCGGGACCGTGGTGAATGAAAACGAGATCAGACTCGCCGGCGCTGTGTTTTCCAAGACCGGCCGATTTTTGTCAGAAGAGCAGAGTTCCGGCACCCAGTCAACAGTTCTGTTGAGAAACGGCGCAGAGGCGGCGGTAAAAACCTATCCGGAGATCGCCGGCGTCTACATGTTCGACAGCGGATCGCTGCTTTCTGCAGATTCCTTACAGACGGTTTCCGGCGGGAGCCTGATTGTTCAGGGACAAAACGGCGCTATTTTCTACGGCATCGCCGACACGGGGAACAGGACGGAAGAAAATGGAGCCGCCGGATTCAGCGCAGTTATGTACGGGAACAAGCCGGAAAATATTCTTTTTGTGACCGGTGATATGCGGCTCTGGTTTGGCGGGGTCTCTCCTGAAAGGATCACCGTCACCAGTACAGATGAGCGGACGGATCAGGATCATACCGGTGTAAAAACACTCACGTATCTGCGAAACGGCGCGGCGGCGGGCATCCGGCCGGATGGGCCGGATGTTGCCGGCACCTGGAGCACGAAGGATCAGGAGGTCATCTCGAAGAACGGGTATGATGCCGGCCTCCCGTCGGATTTCATCATCAGGATCGGGAGCCGGAATACGAACGGGTTCATTGCAGAAACATCGTACATGGGGGTCGGTGAGGGAGAGACGGGAGGGATCGTGTCCCCTGACGGGGAGATGATCCTTTTCAGATATGAGAAGAACGGCGGGCTCTATCTTGGAATGGGCTGGGCGGAGGAAAACACCCTCAGCCTCTCGGAGATCTTTACCGATGCCGGCACTGAGTATATCTCAACGATCCGGGCAGCCCGGATCTGAGCCTGTCTCCACACTTTTTTCGGTGAATGACGGGTTCCAATCAAGACTGGACACTCTGATCCCGGGACGGGGGAAGCGGATGACCAGATCGTTTTCTTCCGAATACAAAGTCATGCCGGTGAACTCGTCGGCGGAACAGAGGAGATGCTGCTCGGGATGGGTCCCGCGTCTGATATCACACCGCATCTCGATTTTTTCTGCAGCCGAGACGACATACGAAAGTCGCTTCCCCGCCGGATGGGTTTTTGGCAGAGCGATGACCGGCAGATGATAGGTTCTGACCATCTCGAGGAGGTAGAGAGCGGGAAGGATATCCCCGCCTTCCGGTGCCGATACGATGATCAGATCACCGGGATACACACCCTGGACTATCTCTTCGGTGTCGGTCTCGATCAGAAGAGGGAATTTTTCGAAGGCTCTGGAAATTATGAGAAAAGAAGAGGCGCCCCGGATGATGACCGGCTGGTCACCTCTGAATGGAACGCGAAGATCACCGGTCATTCAAGTTACATCTCGGTAACGTCGTCTGACTGGCAGGTCGGGCACATCGGGTGTTTGCCGATCCCCGTAAACGTCGCCCCGCAGTCATTGCATTTATACTTCTTGCCTCTGCCCTTTAAGGGGTCATTGAGGTCAACATCGACAGGTCCGCCTGCTGAACACATAATTCATTTTTGGGCGGGGGAGGTATTATGCGTGTCGGTGGGTAGCCAAACCCTATATAAAATGCCGATAAATATCAACACAAATGTCAGAAGAGAATATACAAAAAAAGTTCATCATCTACTTCTGCATAATCGGCTGCTTCGCGATATTTTCGACAACTATTTCAAAAAACCCGGCGCTCCCCTTATATGCAGCATCTCTTGGAGCAAACGATGCCTATCTAGGGCTTATCGCCGCCGTATCGCCTCTCGCCGGCATTTTATTCAGTTTTCCCGTAGGCCTGATTTCAGACAGACTTGGCCGGAGAAAACTTCTCATAGCATCCGGATGCATTTTTCTCACTGCCCCGCTTCTCTATCTTCTGATAATGGACCCGATATTTCTTATCCCCGTCAGATTCTTTCACGGCTTAGCGACCGCGATCCTCGGGCCGGTGGTTGGAGCGGCGATCGCAGAAAAGTTCGGCAGCAGAAAAGGCGTAATGATGGGGACATACAGCTCGGCCACGCTCATCGGCAGGACGGCAGCTCCTCTGTTAGGAGGGGCAATTATCACATTATTTGCCTTGGCTCCGGGATTCACCGCCTATCATATGGTGTATGTGGCAGCGTTTTGTGCTGCAGTTCCGGTGTTTATCCTGATCCTTTTCTTCCGCGATACCCATGGAGGCGTGCAGAAGATAACCTTTGCCGATTTCACAAACAGTCTGAAGACGTTTCTTTCGAACAAGGGGCTTCGCGCCGCCTCCGTCGCAGAGATGATTACCTACTTCTGTTTTGGGACGTTTGAAACATTTTTGCCGGTCTATCTCCTCCTGATCGGCGTTCCGGCATGGCAGACCGGAATCATTTTTGCCGTGCAGGTGGTGGTCATCGCACTCACCAAACCATTCTTCGGCCGGCGTGCAGACAAGGGAAATCCCAAAAAACAGATCGCGGCAGGTATGCTGATCACGGGTCTCGCGCTTGGAATCATGGGTTTGACAATTGACTTCCGGATCCTGCTGGTCCTTAGCTGTATTTTTGGGATCGGTATGTCGATTTCGACGGTAGCTACCAATGTGTATGCGGCAAATACCGCAGAAAAGAACCAACTTGGAGCCTCTCTGGGGGCCCTGTCTTCAATTATGGACATCGGCCACTCATCGGGCCCACTTATCAGCGGGATCGTAATTATGCTTGCGGGATATCAGATCGGTTTTGGTCTCTGCCTCGTACTTTCAGTGCTGACGTCGGTATTTGTGCTGATCACCAGATAAAAAAAAAGAAAGGAAAGGGTGATCAGCTGAGGTAGTGACTCAGCGGCTCGATCGTGATCTTGTTGGTCTTCATCGATTCGATCGCCTGGACTGCGGCCTCTGCTCCGAAGATGGTCGTGATGTAGGGGATCGAGTAGTCGATGCTTGCCCGCATGATCTGCAGGTGATCGGTCCGTGCATTTTTATCGCCGGGTGTGTTGATGAGGAGATGCACATCCAGTGCCCGGATCATATCCAGGATGTTCGGGGAACCTTCCTGGACCTTTCTGACAAGGTTCATCGGGATGTCCTGCTGGGTAAGGAACTTGACCGTGCCTTCCGTTCCATAGAGCGAGAAGCCGAGATCATGGAGTTTTCTGGCGATCGGCAGGATCTCATACTTCTGATCGTTGGTGACCGAGATGAACACGTTTCCTTTCAGCGGGAAGGTGTTGTCTGCCGCCTGACTTGCCTTGTAGAATGCTCTGCCGAAGTCGTAATCGATACCGATGACTTCACCGGTACTCTTCATCTCCGGACCGAGGATCGGATCGACACCCGGCAGTCTGGAGAAGGGAAGAAGAACTTCTTTTACTGCGACGTGCTTGATCTCTTTCTCCTCGAATCCAAGATCTGCAAGTTTCTTGCCGATCATGAGTTTTGCCGCGATCTTTGCAAGGGGGATACCGGTCGCCTTGGAGACGAACGGGACCGTCCGGCTTGCACGCGGGTTTGCCTCGAGGACATAGACCGTTCCTTTGTGAAGGGCATACTGGATGTTGATCAGACCGACCACACCGAGGGAGAGAGCAATCTTTCTCGTGTAGTCTTTGACGGTTGCGATCTGCTCAGGAGTGAGGGTCTGCGTCGGGATGACACATGCCGAATCACCGGAGTGGACACCTGCTTCTTCGATGTGTTCCATCACGCCGCCGATCAGAACGGTCTCGCCGTCGGAAACGGCGTCCACGTCCAGCTCGGTTGCATTGTCGAGATATCTGTCGATTAAGACAGGGTGGGTGTTGGAGACGCGGACGGCCTCTTTGATGTAGGTCTGGAGTTCAAGTTCATCGTGAACAAGTTCCATCGCACGGCCGCCGAGAACGTAGCTTGGTCTAACTAAGACCGGGTAGCCGATCTTGCTGGCGATCGCATAGGCTTCCTTCTCGGAGTAGGCGGAACCGTTTGCCGGGGATGGGATGTTGTTGTTTTCCAGAAGGACACTGAACCGGTTTCTGTCTTCGGCAACATCCATGTTGTCTGGGCTCGTTCCAAGGACTTTGGTCTTCAGACCGAAGAGTTTGATCTCTTCCTGAATTGGGATGGCGAGGTTCACGGAGTTCTGGCCCCCGAACTGCACCATAACACCGTCATAGTCGCCTTTTCTTAGGATATTGACGACATCCTCAAGCTGCATCGGTTCGAAGTACAGGCGGTCCGAGGTGTCGAAGTCGGTAGAGACCGTCTCCGGGTTGTTATTTAATATATGGACCTCGATGCCTTCTTCACGCAGGGACTTGACTGCGTGGACCGTGCAGTAATCGAACTCGATTCCCTGGCCGATACGTATCGCACCGGAACCAAGGATGAGGATCTTTTTCTTGTCGGACTGGGTAAGTTCGCACTCCTGCTCCCAGGTGGAGTAGTAGTAAGGCGTCTTTGCCGGGAACTCGGCTGAGCAGGTGTCGACCATCTTGTAGGTCGGCAGACCGACAAGGCTCTCGATCTTGTAGATGTTCCAGCCGGTAAGTTCGCGAATCTCGGCGTTGGAGAAGCCGAACTTTTTGGAGGTCTTGACAAGCTCTTCAGTCGGGTGGTCGCGGAGTTCGAGTTCGATGTCCACAACGTTCTGGATCTTTTCTAAGAAGAACGGCTCGATCTGGGTGAGGTCGTAGACTTCCTTGACGGTCATTCCAAGGCGGAAGGCGTCGAAGAGGGTTGGGAATCTCTCATCGGTCGGCCGGGAGAGGATCATTCTGATCTCATTTAAGTCGGTGTGCCGGTAGATATCCGTGTCAAGCGAGCGGAGAGCTTTCTTGAACCCCTCTTCAACGGTACGGCCGATCGCCATGACCTCACCGGTGCTTTTCATCGCTGTCGTAAGGGTCCGGTCGGCGGTCTTGAATTTGTCAAACGGCCATCTGGAAACTTTGACCACGACATAATCGACTGCCGGTTCAAAGCAGGCAGGCGTGCAGCCAGTGACGGTGTTTTTGATTTCGTCGAGGTGCAGGCCGATTGCGACTTTTGCCGCCACGCGGGCGATCGGGTAACCGGTCGCTTTTGAGGCAAGAGCCGACGAACGCGAGACACGCGGGTTGACTTCAATGACTCTGTAATCGCCGTTGTTAAACGCGAACTGGATGTTGCATCCGCCCTGAACATCGAGCGCACGGATGATCTTGATTGCTGCCCGGCGCATGATCCCGAACTCGTCAGAAGTGAGAGTCAGGATCGGCGCGACGACGACGGACTCACCGGTGTGAACACCCATCGGGTCGACGTTTTCCATACCGCAGATGATGATACAGGTGTCAGCCGCATCACGCATGACCTCGAACTCGATCTCGTTCCAGCCTTTGACCGATTCCTCGATCAGGACCTGGTGGACACGGGACTTTGTCAGACCATACTCAACGATCTTTTTCAGTTCTTCTTTGGTGCTCGCAACGCCGCCGCCGCTTCCTCCAAGGGTGTATGCCGGACGAATGATGGCGGGAAGACCGACTTCCGCATAGGCCTCTTCGAGCTGCTCGATTTTGGTCAAGATGAAACTTTTCGGGACGGGTTCACCGATCTCGATCATAAGTTTCTTGAAGAGATCACGGTCTTCACCATGATAGATTGCTTCGAGCGGGGTGCCGAGAATCTGTACGCCTTCAAGGGCGCCCATTTCATAGAGTTCAGCTGTAAGGTTCAGACCGGTCTGGCCGCCCATACCTGAGAGAATGCCGTCCGGCTTTTCCTTTTTGATGATCTCAGCGATGATCTCTGCTTTCAGCGGTTCAACATAGACTTTGTCCGCAGTTTCCGGATCGGTCTGGATCGTCGCCGGGTTGGAGTTGACTAAGACAACTTCTATACCCTCTTCGCGAACGGCTTTGCAGGCCTGACTTCCGGCGTAGTCAAACTCGGCAGCCTGTCCGATCTGGATCGGCCCTGATCCGATGAGCAGGACTTTTTTAAGTGAGGTGTTTTTAGGCATCAGGGATCCCCCTGTACATGATATCATAAATCGGTTTTTCCACGCCGTCGTAGATTCCGTCGTGCTCCGGGTGGAACTGGACACAGTACACGCCGAGGTCGTTGTTCACGAAGCCTTCGACCGTGCCGTCGTTTGCATTGATACAGTTGACCTCGCAGCCTTCCGGAAGACTGTCACCGACTACGGCGTATCCGTGTCCCTGGAAGGTTACGGCGACCGTACCGTCAGAGAATTTGACTGGCTGACTTGCTCCTCTGTGACCAAGTTTGAGTTTTTCGACCTGGCCGCCGAGCGCTGCGGCGATGATCTCTGTTCCCATGCAGATCCCGTGGACCGGGATGGTTCCAAGGATATCTTTCACGCAGGTGATTGCTTTCGGCGCGGCAAAGGGGTAGCCTGGTCCGTTCGTTAAGAAAAGAGCGCTCGGTTTTTCTGCCATGATCACATCAGCCGGTGTTCCATACGGATAGACATAGATGTCTGCACCGCGGTTTTTCAGGCTGGTGAATACGGATTTTCTGCATCCAAGGTCAAGGACTGCAATTTTTTTGCCCTTTCCTTCGATGTGATAGGGAGCCGGGCAGGTGACGCCGGAGATGAGGTCGCGGGTCTCCTGGATCGGAGCGGTCTGTGCCATACTGACGGCTTTGTATCCGTCGTCGGAACCGGTGATAAGGGCGGCCCGCATGACACCCTGTTCACGCAGTTTTATCGTGAGCATCCGGGTGTCAACACCTTCGATGCCGATAAGACCGTTGTCTTCGAAGAATTCACCAAGCGTCGGCTGGTGTTTGGGATGAACGCAGAGTTCACGCACAATTGTTCCCGCAGCGTGAACTTTTTCATGCTGGAGCTGATCTTTATTTGCTCCGTAGTTTCCGACTAGCGGGTATCCGAACATCAGCAGTTGTCCGGATACGCTCGGATCACTAAGGGCTTCCATGTATCCTGTAGATACAAGGGTGACAACCAGTTCACCGGACGCGGAACCTTCGACGCCGAAGCCGGTTCCGGTGATGATCGTCCCATCTTCAAGTCCTAAGACAGCCTTCATGATTTTGTACCATATACATGTCAGCAGGATAGATAATAAGACTAATCTCTGATTAGACAATAGTTACACTGTATGAAAATATTCTTACTTCAAAATATATTTATTCCATAATAAAAATATATACCAAATACTGAAAAATATATACTTACACCTGCAGGATATCTTCATTATCCCCGGCAGTACATCATACATTCAGGCGAGACGGAAGAGAGAATACGCATCTTGCCCGGGAAAATCATACTATCATGACGATGACACACAATCCGGTGATATTTATACCCGGCATCATGGGAAGCCGGCTTTATGATCAGGAGGGCGATCTTGTCTGGGTAGAGTATTCGCTGAAACTTACAAAACTCGGCGAGATGATGAGAATACAAAACCCTCTCTTTGTAAAAAATAATGAAAAGGACCTTGCGGCTCTATCCGAGGATGAACGTGAATACGGGGCGATGGGAGCGTTTGAGTACCCTTA
This sequence comes from Methanocorpusculum sp. GPch4, assembly GCF_012062385.1. Taxonomy (NCBI): domain Archaea; kingdom Methanobacteriati; phylum Methanobacteriota; class Methanomicrobia; order Methanomicrobiales; family Methanocorpusculaceae; genus Methanocorpusculum; species Methanocorpusculum sp. GPch4. Next base: position 29,918 of record NZ_SIJA01000014.1, read on the forward strand.
CAAGAAAATCATCGACCGGCTCTGTGCTGAATTTCCAAAAAGAGGCGTCTACTTTTTCTCCTATGATTTCCGTCAGTCCAAAAAAGATACCGCAAAGCTGCTCGATCAGCAGATCCGCCGGACCCTGCATGCCGCCGGAGCTTCCGGAGCAGATCTTATTGCGCACAGCCTGGGAGGACTGATCGTTTCTGCCTATCTCGGGATGTTCGGCAGCGACACGGTCGGAAAGATCATGACCCTCGCAACACCCTACGAGGGCACCCCCGATATAATAAACACAGCGCTGACCGGGGAGCTGACGTATATTCCCGGAGGTTTGTTTGATGCAGTAACGAAGATCACCCGGGATGTACGGACGAGTTTTCCTTCAGGAAGCGATCTGATCCCGACGATGACGTATTTCAGCCGGCATCCGATGTATCATTATACAAAAAACATTCCGGTGAATGATGAGATGCCGGCTGAAGACAGCATACCGGACGGAGAACCGTATTATTTACCGGCAGGACAGATCAGAGATGCCGGGGTGAATGTTTACGAACCGATGACCCCAAAGGAGTATGCGATGACCCTGCAGCAGCTCTTTGGTGACGGGAACGCCCTCAGACTGGAAAATGACAGCCGGACCCTGCCGGAACTCGACCGTTCATACTTCGCTGTCGGGATAAATCACCAGACGATCAGATCACTGATATTCTCAGATGACCCAAATGAGCCGGAGATCACCCACATCATCTACGATCATGCAGGCGACGGGTGTGTTCCGACGGATTCGGCAACGATGTTCGGCCATCTCGAAAAGCTTGGAAAAGATCCGCAGGGAAACGAACGTCTGCTCAAAACAGAAGCGGAGCATGGGGCCATTGTAAATCATGACCCAGTGATCGACTGGATCATAGCAGTTCTTTCAGAAAAAACGGCTGCGCATATCAGGTCTGATCCTGTCATAACTGACAAACCGGCCTTCGTGAAACCGGCCGGCAGACAGGAGATCCTTGCCAAACTGCAGAAACTGATGACGACGATCAAAAACCAGAAAAAAACGCCGTGATTAAAAAAAAATTATTTTGCCATGATCTCCATCACGACACGACCGTAAGCCGGACGTGTAATGAGAACACCGATCAGGATACCAAGAATGCTGATGATCGCATATCCCTTCAGAGTGGAGAGATCCATGATGATCAGCGGGAACATGGCGATTATTACAGTGGCTGCTGAAGTCATGATGATAACCAGAGCGCGCTTCAGGCGTTTGAGATAGAGGGCCTGAGACGGGACCCGGCCTTCATGCATGACCTCATCGGTGATGATGACCAGCTGATCGATACCGGTTCCAAGAACCGCTATCAGCGCCGCGATGGCCGCGATATCCAGCTGCTGGATGAAGACGGCGATCCCGAGAAGGATAACGATCTCGGCAACATTCGTGGCGATCATCGGCAGAACGATCTCCGGGGTACGGTATCTGAGATACACTATCAAAGCAACTGCCGCGAGTGCCGCGATCGCAGCTATCAGACAAATGATCTTGAAGTAGTCACCAAGCACCGCCGAAGTCGAACCGGAACCGGCGATCTCGACCTGGACTGGAAGAGCGCCTGCCCGCAGATGGATCTCAAGCTCCTGCGCCTGCTCTTTACCTTCATCCCCGTGACCGGTTCCGGCATACAGACTGTTCACCGGGCTTTTCGCGATGGATGCGGCAAGATCCGCGGAGAGCGGAGCGCTGTAGACAAGTTTTTCGTCAAGATACATGACCAGTTCGTGAGCAGCAGGGTTCGTGGTCGCACCGTACGTGATGCAGGCCTGCTGAAGTGCCTCTGCTCCGTTGTTGTCGATACCGAATGCCACACCCCAGTTGTCAGAACCAGCAGGGTTCTGGGTCGGCGTCTGGACAGAAACGACCGAGTCGCCGTACAAGACGTGCGCGGTTTCATTCCCGGTTGTAACGATACGAAGTTCGAAAAGACCCTGGGTCCCGACAAGTTCCTGAGCAGTCTGCATATCTACGCCCGCCATCTCGATACGGACATACTGGGAAACGCCGTCCATATTCGTGAGCGTATTGACCTTTACATCACTTGTGCCAAGACTGTTGACTTTGGATTCAAGGATACGTTTAATAGTATCTGCCGTATCCGTACCTACTCCCGGCTCAGAACTGACAAACGAAGCTCCGGCAGCCTCGACAGCGGCCCGAAGCTCAGCATCTGTCGCCGATTTCTGAACCTCGATCTTGGTCTGGCCAATAGGAATGACAGTACAGTCAAGTGTTTTTTCCATCTTGTCTGCTACGGCCGTAACATCGGCACCCTGGCCGATCGTCACGACTTCAGACTGGAACTCCAGCTGGATCCATGAACCTCCGTCAAGGTCAAGACCGAACTGCAGGTTCGTAAAACCTTCCCGGTCTCCAAACGGAACAAAGATCGCCGCAAGAGAAAGAGCCACTAAGACAAGAACAAGAACCACGCGCGGATCACGGATCACCGCATGCCAGCCGGAGTACTCCTTCTTCTCTTTTTTCTGAGGAGAGGATGATCTTTTTGAGCTCATTGTTTTGCACCTCTGCTGTCCTTTTTAGGTTGTTTTGGTGTTGTCTGAGATTTTTCCGACCCGGATAGATACATCCGGAGAATGCCGGCATTGAAACCCCAGGTGAAAATAATATCACAGATAAGACCGATTATCAAAACGGCAGCGATGGAATAGAGCGTCGGCACCTGACCGATGAATGCAACGAGGAACATGGCAATGATTGCGGCAAGTGTCGTCGTAGTCATGATGATACCCGTGCGAAACGCGCCTTCCATTTTTTCCTCAAGTTTTCCCTGACGTTTAAGGACTTTTGTGGTCAGCAGGATATTACTGTCAACCGAGTAACCGATGAGCATCAGAAGAGCAGCCGTCGTTGCAAGGGAAAGTTCGATCCCAAGAAGGTTCATGACGGCGGCAGTAATAGTGATATCGGCAATACCGGCGCAGACGACCGTTACGGCAGGAATGACTTTTCTGAAAGCGATGAACACGACTGCTGCCATGCCGATGAAGGCAAACATGATCGCCCACAACGCCTGGGTCTGGAGCGTTGAACCGAAGTTTGCACCGATCTGGTCGATGCTTGCTTCAGGATATTTCGAAAGGGCATGATCGTTGAATGTCATCATGTCCTCGTTGGACATCGGACCAAACTTGAGATAATAGCCGCCCGAGCCGATACCTTCATCGATAGACTTCAGATCATAGCCGGCAAAGAAGGCGACGATCTCTTCTTTGGTATCATCCGTATGGATGGTAACGGCCGTCCCTCCGGCAAAATCAATTCCGGGTGTGACAGGCATACCTGTCAATGCAAACGTTATACCGACGATCAAAAGAGCGATGCCAAAAAGGACAGCAGGGATTGCCATCATACGTTTTGGATCGTACTTGTTGATGTCGTATTTGGGGAGTTTCATACTGAACTAATATTTACGTTCAATGAATATATACACGTTCATACGTAGGGAAAAAGAGGGATTAGTTTGTTTCGATGCTGCCTTTCTGTTCGAGCATGTCTTCCACGGTCGCATTCGCGTGGTGATACCGCGGACGGTTCGCAGTTTTTCCTCCGCAGGAAAGAGCTTCGACCGGGCAGAACTGCAGGCAGGCAAGGCAGCCTTCACAGGTATGCAACCACTCTTTTTTTCCATGGGGCAGCGGCCGGATGTTGTTTACCGGGCAGATCCGCACACATATCAGGCATCCGTTGCAGGATGGGCTGACGACAAATTTTTTGTCGAAGTTATGGATGTTTCTGATGAAAGGACCATACATGAGCTTCATGACGCTGCCGATTGCCGTAAATCCTGCAAGCGAACCCTGCCGGTTTTTGATATCTTCAACGATGACGGCAACTTTTCGAAGCGCATTTTCCCGGATGGTCTTCTCAACAGACTTCTCCGGCGGCGCACTTAAGGGGATATAGTTGTCAGGCATCTGGATCCACCAGGCGGCATTGAGCATATGGCCGCTTTTTTCGCACAGCACAGAGATCTGCTTTGTCGGGGATCCGCTTTTTCCCCCTTCGGTCACTACAGAAAAGACATAGCCTGCAGGGGAGAGATCAAGAAGCGCGAAAAAATTCACGACGATCTTGGGAAGGCCCATGGCATAAAGAGGATACACTATGCCGACATTCGCGTCAGCGGGAACGGTGATCCTCTCACCAGCGAGCATAAGTTTGGGGATGGGGACAAGTTCGGTTTCAGGGAGCCTTGAGGATATTGCTTTGGCCACGGCGAGCGAGTTGCCTGTGCCGGTAAAGTAATACAGTATTGTTTTCATGGTGATTGGCACCTCCGCTTGATTAGTTATGGAAAGTCTGTATGATTAATCCTTGCGGCCGGGTTAAACGGATTTAGCAGGAGAACACGGTGTTTGGACGCGTATGTCCGGATTTCAGATTTTTTTGGATACGAGCATTCCTTATACCAGAAATGCGGATATGATAATGGGGTGCTGATGCAGACGGATATCCGGCTGCACCGGCTGAGATCATACCCATATAACCTGATCCGGGTAATGCCGGCGGAGGGAATCGTTTTTTCGATACTTGCCCATGTGCATTATCCGGCTGCCGTCAGGGAGGACATGAAAATGGACCTGGAAGTAACCAAAGCAATAACAGAATCCTGGTTTTCTAAACTGCAGGAAAATCTGTGTTTCGATGCAGCAATTGCAGGAACAGGACCCTCAGGGCTTATTGCGGCGCTGCGGATCGCAGAAGCCGGATATAAAGTTTCGATGTTTGAGAGCAAACTTGCCCCGGGAGGGGGGATGTGGGGAGGAGCCATGATGTTTTCATCAGTTGCGATCCAAAATGAAGCAGTATATCTTCTGGACGAACTGGAGATCCCATACGAACGCTATAACGATCATCTCGTGACCTGTGATAGTGTTCTGGCAACATCAGCTCTGATCTATCATGCCGCAAAAAGAGGTGTTCTGATCCACAACGCTATGAGCGTGGAAGATGTGGTTTTTAAAGATGACAGAGTTTCGGGTGTTGTCGTGAACTGGGGGCCGGTTGTAAGGGAGGGACTTCATGTAGACCCGCTTTCCTTCCGGGCAAAGGTCGTCGTGGATGCAACCGGTCATCCCTGTATGATCACGGAAACGGCGGCAAGAAAGAACAACATCATCCTGAACACGCCTGCCGGAAAAGTCTGCGGGGAGCGTTCCTTAAATGCGGCCGAAGGTGAAGCAATGACGGTAGAAAATACCAAAATGATCTATCCCGGCCTCTATGTCTGCGGAATGGCAGCAAACGGCGTGTTTGGATCTCCGCGTATGGGGCCGGTGTTTGGAGGTATGCTTCTGTCCGGAGAAAAGGTTGCAAAACTGATCATAGAGGAGCTGAAGTGATGAGGAGTGACTTCGGACTTTATCTAATAATCACCAATCCCTTTTTGCCGTATAAGAAGATCGCCGAAACAGCAGTCAAAAATAATGTCAGATATCTGCAGCTGAGGGAAAAGGCATTATCCGACAGGGAGATCCTGCGGGCTGCAGGCGAAATTATGAGTATAACTGAGGGAACTGAAACGCGATTTGTGCTGAATGATCGGGCAGACCTTGCGTATCTCTGCGGGGCAGACGGTCTCCATCTCGGCCAGGATGATATCAGCCTGACCGATGCAAAAACGATCTGCAGGGAGAAGGTATCGGTGTTTGGACTCTCGACCCATACGCTCAGCCAGGTGGATGAAGCGATAAAACAAAAACCGGATTACATCGGTTTTGGCCCGGTCTTTACAACACCCGCGAAAGCAAAACCCGATCCGGTTACCGGAACTGAGCTGATCGCAGAGGCAGTGAAACGGGCAGGAGATGTTCCGGTTGTTGTGATCGGCGGGATCGATGGGAATAACCTCATCAGCGTTCTGGATGCAGGTGCAAAAAATGTGTGCATGGTACGGTATTTTATGAACAGTGAACAGTTAGAGAAAAGGGTAAAAGAAACGGTAAAGATCCTGAACGATTATAGATGGTGATTCTGCAAAAAATATCAAAAAAACAGTGCTGCGAGAGGGATCCGAACCCCCGACCTCGGGATTATGAGTCCCGCGCCCTAACCAGCTAGGCCACCGCAGCAAATATGCATAATAAGAATGCTGTATCTCAATATATAGATTCCGAAATGCAGGAGGGAAAATAAAATCTGATAACACACATATTTTTTGTATCCGCTCAAACCCGCCCAAACCCAAAGGTGTAATACCTCACCGATGAAACGTATCTGAGAAGAATGTCCCGACCAAAGATACTCCTAACCAATGATGACGGGATCAACTCCGGAGGCCTCTGGGCCGCATATGACGCTCTGTCTCTTATCGCTGATGTTACGGTCGTAGCTCCGGCGACCCAGCAGAGCGCGGTCGGCAGATCGATCTCGATCTTTGAACCCATCCGGATGAACGAGGTAGCGATGCATCAGACCCGGGCATACTCTGTCGAAGGAAGACCGACCGACGCCCTGCTCCTCGGCCTCTACGGACTCGGGCTCAGACCGGATCTGGTTGTCTCCGGCATCAATCTTGGCGAGAACATCTCGTTTGAATCGATCACCACCTCCGGAACGGTAGGTGCTGCAATGGAAGCGGTCAATCAGGGTGTTCCTGCCATCGCATATTCCCTTCAGATGAACGATCAGGGAAATAAATTCGCAGACCCCAGGACCCATAAGATGGATTTCACGCAGAGTAAAGAGGTCGTCACCAAATTCACCAGACATTTTCTAAAAAACGGCATGCCGGCTGAAAGCAAACTGATCAATATCAATATCCCGGCAAAGAGAATCGAAGGCTACGCAGTCACCGTACTTGGCGAACGGCTGTTTGAAACATCAGTCGAACAAAGGATCGATCCGCGAGGCAAACCCTACTACTGGATCAACGGAACTCCCATCTACATTCCGGAAGAACACTCTGACGTCACGGCGATCAGAAAAAATTACGTCTCGATCACGCCGCTTTCTATGGACAATACAGCATACAAAGCGTGCAGTGAATTGAAAAAAATGATTGCGGATATCAATTAACACATGCGGGCGACAACACTTGCCACATACCGGCCGAAATACTCGGCCTGCAAAAGATCGTGCTCGGTAAGCTGACCGTCGGCAGCCAAACCGTAATGCCCCCCGTTGTGCTCCTCATTGCTCGATTCATCGGCTATCGGATCACCCACAACGATCATTCCGTGAATCAGCATCGCCTGAACGATCGACAGGATGGCCGTCTCTTTTCCGCCGGTCCGGTCCCCGGCAGTAGTGAATGCAGCGCCGACCTTTCCAACAAGCTTTCCGCGCACAAACGTGGTTTCATCGATGAATTCCTTCAACTCCGCTGCTATCCCCCCGAAATACACCGGGGAACCCAGAATGATCCCGTCATATCTGACAAGATCACTTGCGGTCACGCGGTTGAAAGGAAGAACATCAACGTCCACACCCAAAACCTCCTTTGCTCCCTTGCCGATCGAAGCGGCAAGCTTCTTTGTTTTACCAGTCCTGCTGTAACAGGTCACAAGTATCGAGGCCATTCCTAGTAGATAGGCGTCGCAGCATTTTAAAAATAGGTTTTGTGAAAGTTATTCATACTCAGGTTCATCCTCATCGACACCATCCTTATAATACCAGAGATTGTATGAATCATAAATTCCAAGCTCGACTGCTATCTGCACTGCGAGGGTGTGCCAGCACTCCTTCCCGTAGAGCATGGCATTACAGCTGCAAAACGACCCCTCGACAAAGTACTCATCGGTATTTCCAACGACCACAAAGTAATCCTGATACTTTTTTACCCGGTTTTCTCTGACGGCGTCAACTGCCTCCATCCCGCGTTTTCCATATGCATCGATGAAAGCTTTACGCACAACGTCATTGAGTGTACCCTCTTTCTTTAAAACCTGGAACGGATGGATCATTGGATGATCGATGTGAGCGGCGTATCCTCGATAAACTCCCAGCCATGGGTTTTTGCAAGCGCACGCATACCCGGTGCCTCCAAAGCATAATGGGTAGCTTCGATACAGGGGATCGGCGATTCGCGGGCAATATTATACTTTAATTCGGATGCCAGATACGCCTCGGCTCCAAGCGACACGGCTTCCAGGATCAACTCCATATCAAACGCCGATCCGCCGGCTGCTGCAAGTTTTCTGACGCCGGATACATCCCCCCAGACGCGAAGACCGCACCCGAGGATTTTGGAGATCTCGGCAAAACTTTTCGACATAGTTCCGACAACACCAATAGAGGAAGGCGTCTTGTCCATTCGAACACAGTCTGTGAGCCCTATTTCGCGTGCAAGAACATCATTGATCCCGCCGTGAACATGATCGAAGTTCGTGTGCATGGCATACAGATTGATGTTGTTCTGCAGTAACGGGCGGAGAATCTCGACATTTCTCCCGGTAATTCCATGCATCGGAGCCCAGAATGCCGGATGGTGGACTACAAGAGCGTCAAACCGCTCTGCCGCAGCACGCTCACACACATAAGGTGTGGCATCCAAAGCGCAGCCCACCTTTTCGATTTGGTCTGTGCCTTCTGCAATCAGACCGATACGGCCCGTATCAAAATCCTCTGCCAGCATCGGCGGAGCGATTTTTTCCAGAAGAGCAACGAACGCGTCTTTATCCATACTCATAATAGGATCGCAAATGTTAATTGAGTTTCTTAATCCGGAGCTTTTCCTGATCCGACTGCGCCTCTTCACTGGTCTGACGCAGACTCGAAACTGGTTTAATGGTGAGGGCATTGATATACAGCGACTGAGCATTGGCCGCCTTGCCAAAGACACGGCCGAGAATCTCGACATCCGCTCCGACACCGATCAGCGGATCGGGAAGGGCAAACCGTTTCGCAACGACCTGACCGGTCGGATCCTGGATCAGATAAGAGGGTTTGTTCATCATAAGTCCGGTGACTTTCAGCACTTTTCCTTCCATAAGAACCACGCTTCCCCGCATTGCCGGAGAGAGCTGACGTGCCCGTACAAATTTTGCCTGCGAACGGTACTGCGAAGCATCACGAAGGACCTGCTTCTCATTTGTATAGGCGACCCAGAGAGGAAAACCAATTAAGAGAGCACACAGCGGGAGACCAATATAGATATAGATAAGATCCTTGGTGGAGCCAAAGGTCATTGCACACATAACTGCAAAAAAAACGGTTGCTGCAAGAAGGAGAGGAGGCATCCTGACAGTTATTCCTTTTATTTTCATCTGAGTAAGAAATGGGAGGGGGAAGCTAATGAAGATAACGACGCCGGCTTTCCAGAGCTTTGATAAACTCTTCTTACCCACTAATAATAATACACATGCCCAGGCAACAGGTAAAAATCCCGTCACTGCTCATAACCACGGTAATGGTCGGTATCTCTTCTCTTGAAGGCACGCTTTTTGCCACAGCAAAACCCTGCCCTCTCTGCGGAGGGAAACCCCAGCCGTACGATACGAAAAAAAAACTCTACGTGATACTGAAAACACCGACAGGACGAAAAAAGATCATGGTGAATATCAGACGGTTCAAGTGCAAAAAATGCGGGAACCTCATCTACGCAGAGGAACCGTTCTATCCAGACACACGGCTCGGTTCTGCGATCGTGGATATGGCAATCTCCCTTGCAAGACTCCACTCCTACTCCCACACGGCAGAGATCATGAAGGCGCTGGGAATCGAGATCGACCGCGGGTCTGTCAGAAATTATGCACTTTCCAATCTTCCGATCCCGCCGGCAAATTTTTTGTACGGAATGCAGCTGCCGAACTCATTCATCTCGCTCATGACAAAAGAGATCTCAGGGTCGAAAGGCTCGGTCTCTTCAGGCGAGATCCTGGCATCAAGCGGCTATCCGTCAGCTTACAAACCGCCCCTTGATGGAAAAAATACTTCTGCTGAGTTTCAGAAACAGAAAAAACGTAAAAATAAACAGTAGATCATGAGAGACCGGAGTTCAGACGGTCCCGTATGATCTCTCCAAAACACCGGCGATCTCACGAACAGAATATGCAGGTAACGCATCTGCAGGAATTCCAAGTGCAGAGGTAAGATCAACGCCGCCGGTGAGCGGAGCAAACGTCGAAGAACCGATGCCTCCGACAAGAAGGGGATCCGCGCCGGCGTCTTTTCTTACTTTTTCCACTGCAGTGCAGACAAGATCACGCTGGGCAGCCCAGAAGGATTCGGCTATATGAAGTGCACCTTCCTCTCCGATCTCTTCGAGATCGGCACAAACCATCCGGGCAAGCCGCCTGAGACAGGCTTCGCGTGAAACCTCTTTTCCGTCAGGCGTCGCGGATGAATATTCATCGAATCCGATGTGTCCAAGAACAAAGTGGGCGTCTCCCGAACAGGCAAAATACTCAGTGGAGAAGGGCGTCATGATCCCGTTGATCTCTGCTGAGTTTGCAAGCGCGGCAACCGGTGTTCTCAGCATGCCGGTATAAACCAGGTACCCCTGCTGAAGACGGAGGGTGTCGGTCATCCCGATAAGACGGGTAAATTGGGAAAAGGGAACGATATCAGCGGTTGTGCTTCCGACATCCAGCATCATTCCGTCAGGGTAGGTCCTGCGAAGAAGATCGACGGAAGCGAGCCAGTTGGCGGCTGCAAGCTGAGGACAAGCTTTCATGTGGAATTTGGCATCAGTCCCGTAGAAAACAGCATCCGGAAAAGTCTGCAAAACTGCGTCAACGATGTAAGAGATGCCTTCGGATTTGGCGATAAATCCATCGGCAAGCTCACCGCTCATAACGACCGCCGCATTCTCTCTTCCGGCATACGTGCTGATGATCTCTGCCAGATCGGACTCCTTCCACAGCGGGCAGTAATGGATGTGGACTCCTGATTCATCAACGATTTTGAGGTTTGCACCTCCGACATCGATGCCGATCACTCTAGGGTAACTCCGCCGACATCATCAAATTTCGCGATTTTGCCGTTGTAGTGAACAGTTTCCGGAGGCAGACCGACCGTTGCTTTCAGCAGAACGTCGGCGATCTCCTCTTCCATGACGTGGACGATACCCAGCACACTCATGGTCGGACGGGGATTGACATCGACCACCCAGATCTTCTCACCGACGATCATGTCAAGGCCGACATACCCCTGACAGCCGAGCGTTTCGATCGCTTTTTTGGCGATCTCGATCATCTCGCCTTCGCGGGCAGGGTGGACAGGTGTTTCGCCGCCTTTGTAAACAAACCTGCCGTCATCCCCCACCTCGCAGAACTGACGGTTGATCGTCAGAAACACCGGAGGAAGGCCGCTGTAAAACCCGCAGGCTTCGCCGACAACGCGGCTTCCGATGATACTGACACTGAAATGCTCGCCTTCGAGATACTCGACAGACATCTCGCCATCTCCGGGCAACTCTCCATCCTTTGCGATACGAACGCCGACCGAACCTGCGCCTTTCACCGGTTTGATCACACGTTTGCCCGAAAAGTCAGCTGAGACTTCAGCCGGAACATCGATGCCGACCTTCGCAAGAAGCTTGGCGGAGAGACGTTTGCTCGCACAAACGGCAATGGCAGTACTGTCGGAGCCGATGTTATGGGTGGCAAGCTCAAGGGTATGGGTATATTTTGCGAGATATTCATCCGGCGCAATGACAAGACCGTAATCACATTCCGGAGCCAGACGGGAGATCTCTGCATCAAAGTCCCTTCCTGACGGCATTACAATCGTATGACCACAGGCTTCGAAACTCTTTTTCAGAGCAGAAACCATAGCTTTTCCCTCCGGGGCGAGAGCCGGATCATGGACAGCGGTATATTCAGCGATGAGAACTTTCATATTATGCGTCGCGTTTTTCTACCTCGGCAATGAGGTTTTCCATGACTTGATCAACAGCATCCCAGGTGGGGTTGGTCTGACCGGGTGTTCTGACAATGAACGGTCTTCCTTCATCACCGGCTTTTCTCATCTCGATATCGATCGGGATGGCGCCAAGATACGGAACGTTGTACTGCTTCGCAGCTTTTTCTCCCCCGCCTTTTCCAAAGAGATCGACGACCTCACCGCAGTGCGGGCACACCATTCCCGACATGTTTTCGATGATACCGAGAACCGGGAGATCCATCATCTCGATGAACTTGATCGCTTTGGTGGAATCCAGAACCGCGACGTCCTGAGGAGTCGTAACGATGACAGCGCCTTCTACATTGGGAGCAAACTGCACGATATTTAATGCTTCATCGCCGGTTCCGGGCGGAAGATCGACGACGAGATAGTCAAGCTCTCCCCATTCGACATCACCAAGGAACTGCTGGATCGCGGCGGCTTTCATCGGACCGCGCCAGACAATAGGACTGTCGGTCTCATTTAAAAGAAGGGCCATGGAGATCACTTTCAAAGAACCGGTCACTTTCACCGGCATGATCTTATTGCCGATCGCCTGAAGCCGGAGATCCTCGATGCCGAGCATCTTGGCAAGGCTCGGACCATGGATGTCCAGATCCATAAGGCCGGTCTGATAGCCGTGATTGGAAAGGGCATATGCAAGATTAACTGAAACCGTACTCTTTCCGACACCGCCTTTTCCTGAGAGGACAAGGATCACATGTCTTACATTGATATTGGCTTTCTTGGGTTTCTGACAGGTATCGGTCTTCTGTGAACAGCTGTCACAGTGACCATCACATCCTTCTGGCTGATCGCTCATGATTTACTCCTGAATTGTAAGTCTATATAACTTATTGCATATCTGTTGTGTGGATTACAGTATAGTCTTTTTGGATTGAGCAACCTGAGGAAAGGAAACTAGGCATACGGCATGCCTGTGAGAAGAGAGATACACAGACGGTGGATTCGGGCAGGTTTGTTCTAGGGTCTGTTCATCCATTCAGTCATCTTTCCGGCATATTTCCTTCATTTCACTCCCGCCGGACGATACAGGCCCTCTGCACTAATCTTTAGATATGAGCACCGCTAAATAATAGAGTAATAAGATTCACGACGTGAACATTATGGACAAAAAAATCATCTATATGGATCATGCCGCTACGACCTACACAGCCAAAGAGGTCGTAGAGGCAATGATCCCCTACTTCTCTGATGAGTTCGGCAATCCGTCTTCAGTGTATTCGATCGGCCAGTCCAACAAAAAAGTTCTTGACCTGGCAAGAAAGCAGGCGGCATCTGCGATCAATGCCCAGCCTGACGAGATCTTCTTTACCAACGGCGGGACCGAATCTGACAACTGGGCTTTGAAAGGCGCGGCATTTGCCAACGAACGAAAAGGCAAACACATCATCACAACCTCCATTGAACACCATGCAGTACTTCATTCCTGCGAATGGCTCGCATCCAGAGGATTTGAGATAACCTATCTTCCGGTAGACAAGTTCGGCATGGTTTCTCCGGAGTCGGTAGAAAAAGCGATCCGTCAAGACACGATCCTCATCTCAGTCATGTACGCAAACAACGAGGTCGGAACGATCCAGCCGATTGCCGAGATCGGAAAGATCGCCAGAAAACACGGGATCTGCTTCCATACTGATGCAGTCCAGGCGGTCGGTCATGTTCCAATCGATGTGGTCTCAGAAAACATTGACCTTCTCTCACTATCCGGCCATAAATTATACGGACCAAAAGGTATTGGAGCTCTCTATATCCGGAAAGGAACACGGATCCAGAGCTTCATGCACGGCGGCGCCCAGGAAAGGAAACGCCGTGCAGGTACAGAGAATGTTCCTGGCATCGTCGGTCTTGGAGCCGCCATCGAACGGGCAGTAACCCATCTGCCCGAAGAAATGGATCGGCTCACTGACCTGAGGAACGAGCTGACCCGCGAACTTCTCAAGATACCGGCAACACACTTAAATGGTCATCCGACAAAACGTCTTCCAAACAACACGAACATCATCTTTGAGTACATCGAGGGAGAGTCGGTTCTCCTCCTCCTGAACATGAAAGGGATCTGCGCATCGACCGGAAGTGCCTGTAACTCGGCATCCCTTGAACCATCACATGTTTTAACTGCGATGGGGATCCCTCACGAAATCGCCCATGGATCGATCAGGCTGACCATTGGCGAGAGAACAACTGCAGAAGATGTAAAGATCGTGACAGCCGCACTCAAAGAAACGGTGGAAAAACTCAGAGCGATGTCCCCGCTTACCCCAAAGGAGCTAAAAAATGTACAGTGAAAAAGTAATGGATCACTTCACCAACCCGAGAAACGTCGGTGTGATCGAAAACCCAAGCGGTGTCGGCGAGGAGGGAAATCCCTCATGCGGCGACATTATGAAGATGTATCTGAAAGTCGAAAACGATATCATCATCGACGCCAAGTTTCAGACATTCGGCTGCGGTGCTGCGATTGCCTCCAGCAGTATGGCCACAGAGATGATCAAAGGCAAAACGCTGGAGGAGGCATGGACCCTCTCAAACAAAGCCGTAGCAGAAGCATTGGACGGGCTGCCCCCTAACAAAATGCACTGCTCGGTCCTTGCAGAAGAAACCATCCACAAAGCGATCAATGATTTTCTGGTAAAGTCGGGCAGGGAGCCGTGGGGCAACGGAGAATGCAGCTCCTGCGGGCATGACTGTGATACCTGTGAACTCTGAAGCACCCCTTCCCCGTGCAGTGATCTTCGATATGGACAACACCCTGCACGATCTTCGCAGGGCACGTATGTGTGCAGCAGATGCCTTGATGGCATACTGCGGGATATTCGGCGATCTGCATTTTTATTCTCTGAACAAAAACCCGCCGACCTTAATTGAAGATGCCGTCTCTCTCTATCTTGCAGACGGAGTCGAAGGAGAGTTTCAGGAGTGTACGTGGCTTTATCACACCCTGGAACTTGCCTGTATCTCTCCCTTTGAGGGAGTTGAAGAAATGCTGAGTGAGTTGAAATCAGCAGGAGTCCGTTTGGCAGTTATCTCAAATGCCGACCGGCCTGACATGGAAAAACGGATGGCTGCCCTTGGCTATGCACACTATTTTGAACTGATCGTCACACCTGAAACCTTCGGCGTGAAAAAGCCGGATCCGCTCGTCTATCAAAAGACACTGGAAGCTCTTGATGTTTTACCGGAAGAGACCATGATGATCGGAGACAAGAAAAACCGGGATGTCAGACCGCCAAGAGAGCTGGGCATCAAAGGCGTGCACGCTACCTTCGGGTCGGTGGATAAACGTGATAACATATGTGCGGTTGATTCACCGGCAGAGTTTCTTGCACTCGTAAAAAAAAGTTAGGCGATCTTGGAAAGAGCGCCGGTTTTCAGATCATAATATAATCCGTGAACATGCAGGCATCCTTTTTCTTCCGCCAGGGAAACAAGCGGATAAGACCTGAGATGTTCAAGCTGAAGCTTGATGTTTTCATACTCGATCTCTTTTTTCCGGGCTGCCTTTTCCTCCGGAGTTTTTGCCTCGCCGAGACGGGCGTCGACTCTGATCTGCGCTTCACGGGCGTTATTGATCCATTGGGGGATATAAGCATCCTTTGACATATCAACATCAAGAGCGTTGAGAGCTCCGCAGTCAGAGTGGCCGCAGATTACAATATCTTTTACTTTGAGATGCTTCACGGCATACTCTAAAACAGTTGCAAAATTCCAGTCATGGGTCGGAACGATGTTTCCTATGTTTCTGTGGGTGAAGAGTTCACCGGCACGGCAGTGGGTGATACGTTCCGGATTGACTCGGGAGTCCGAGCAGCCGATCCATAATACGGTCGGGTGCTGCTGAGTGGTCAGCTGCATGTACCGGTCTTTCTTCCGTTCGAAATCCTGTTCCTGGAAGATCTTGTTTCCTTCAATAAAACTTTCTATCATGAGTTGAACCCCGATAGAAGTTTAGTTGACTCTTCTAACTTATGAGGTTTTGGGTTTTAATCCAAAGAACTGCCGCATCTGTTGTCCCCTCTGAGTGAGCGGCAGATGGAACATAATTCAGCTGAAAGATCATCATCCGAGACGGAACCTGACCTGATGTCCCGGGCCAGTTTCGAGATGATCTCTTTTATAGGATCGTCGAAAACGATTCTGTATCCCCGTTTACCGGACAGATACTGGGATACAGCTGACGGAGCAAGAGAGAGATGGGCGGCGATCTGGATCTGAGATACGCCCAGACTCACCAGTTCAACAGCAAGAGCTGCCTGTATTGCGGGGATGATGTCCCACACGATTTCCTGACAGGGGACTTTGACCATACATACATATTCCCGCTGTGAACTATTATAGATTTCACACGAGTAAAAAAGAGATTTAGAGTTTGCGGGATAATGCAAACAATCCTGCTGCTCCAAGACCAAAAATAATACCTGCAGCCGGCAGAGGCGACGTGGTTCCGCTGTCACCTGCTAAAGCAGATGTTTCAATGACATACTGGTAGATTGCTCCGTTAGTTATATCATCGAACTTCATCGTAATGACCTGTCCTTTGGTGAGTTTAACCGTACTCCAGTCCGGAGTAGTTACTTCAGTTCCATCAACATAAACATACCATTTGTCAGTCTTGTTCGGAGATTTATGTGTGTGTCCGTCATAGGTATTCAGATTAAAGAAGTTTTGATTTCCTCCTTTATAGAATTCGACCGATGGAAGAGAATTGGCAAGGATTCCAAGAAGAGAATCTCCGGCAACACTGACTGCTGTATCTGATCCGGAAATCTGTTCAGCCGGGATATTAACGGCTTCAGTTTTGAAAACACCGTTAATGGACTGTGTTACTGGTTTTGCAGTGTTTGACACTGTAGTTTTTATCTTTACTGTGTATTCATCAGCGTCGTAGATCAACTTCACTGTATCACCGGGAGTTACGATAAGCTGGGACCAGTCGTTAACCATATCTGAGGTCTGCTCAACGCCGCCTACATAGAGCGTCCAGACTCCGCCATCTTTGTGGGTGCGACCTTCCAGAATATTTAAGTTGAACCATGTTTTGGTGCTTCCAGGTTTAAACCAGAACTCAACATCCGGGTAGGCCTGGTAAATAATACCTGCTACTGAGTTTTTTGGAACAGTAACATCAGCGGACCCTCCGTCGAAGTTTGCCATCGGGATTACAATGTCCCCACTTTCAAGAATCACAGTCTTTTCAACGGTCTCGGCACTGACTGCCGGAACAAATAAAAATGCAAAGATTACTGCAAAAGTGATCATTGCGACGAAAGATGATTTTTTCATACTATAGTTCTCCACACCCACAAATAGTCAAGCAAAGGCAAGACATGAGTATCATTAGTATTTGCCGTTTCACACATAAATAAATGTTGTTAAATAGTTAAATTAACTTAATTAACTAAGCACTGGTTTAGAAATACTGGATGGCTGAAAAATACCACAAAGCACACCCAACCAATACCGATATTATCAGTGCAAGATAATCTGATCTTTCCATTTTAAAAGGCCGGTGAAGAGTTTTTTTTCCAGAACTCCCAAATCCTCTGCACTGCATCGCATCAGCTGTCTGCTTGGAACGCTGCATCACAGAGACGGTCATTGGTATGCCAAGAGCCATATACTGTAATCCTTTGTTTGCAGGATTTCCTTTTTCCAACTCAATGCCCCGGGATCGTTGTGCATCCATGATATTGGCCATATCAGCACTCAGCGTGGTAATGGATTTCATGGCATAACCAAGAGAAAATGCCAGGGTTTCCGGAATACCAACGGATTTCAGCCGGTGAACAAACGCGTTACTGGTTGTTGTCATAATGAATAACGTTGATACTGAAGCTATCATAAACATCCGTGCGGTCATCAGGCAGGCATAGATGATCCCCTCAAAAGAAAGACCGCCGTTTACAGTAAGAAAGGTATAGGTGACCCAAGGATCAGCAGGGATCACCTGAGGAAACATCAGGTTGATGATGAAGATGAAGAGGAAAACAGGAATGAGAAAACGCAGAGAACGAACGAGAATCAGAGTCAAATGCTCCCATATGATCGGCAGATAGACAAACAACAGAAGCAGAATCATTGCGGGCAGAGAGTTGATCAGAATGGCGATGATACTAAAATATAAAACCAGAATGATTTTTGTTCCCGGATCGAGACGGTGAAAAATGGTATCCCTCTCAACATACCGGATCATCTTTTTTGAGAACTTCATCTGAGAACCCCTGTGTCGTGTATGACCCGGCCGCCGGAAAGACTGATGATTCGGTCAGCACATAGATCCGCAAAACCGCGGTCATGTGTCGCAACTATAACGGTTTTTCCAAGATCCCGTTCTTTTTGCAGAATAGAGGCCAGTATCTGTTTGGATGATGCGTCAAGTCCAAGCGTTGGCTCATCTAAAATCATTACGGATGTATCCATCATGAGTAAGGTCGAGATAGCAATCCTCTGTTTTTCGCCAACAGATGCTTTAAGAGGAGATGATTTTTCGCCAAGCGAAAGAAGACCTAAATCATCAAGAATACTGCGGGCCCGACATCTGGAAGGTCCAAGCGGATATCCGCGAATACGGGGTGTACAGAGTAATTCATCAAGAATCGTCTCTTCAAAAAGCTGATAATCAGCATGCTGGAAACAAATGCCGACACTTGACGAGATCTCCGCCACGGTTTTGTCACGAATATTTTCTCCATGAACAAACACCTCTCCTGAATCCGGGCGAAGGATCCCATTCGCATGCCGGATCAATGTGCTTTTTCCAGAACCGTTCTCTCCCATCAGAACAGAGATCATACCTGAATGAAAGGAAAGAGTGAGATCGGACAAAACCAATCGGTCGGATTCTCCATACGCGAAATTTACCTGAGAGAGGGAGAGAGAATTATCAGATGTACATGATACAGCTGGGCAACGTACGACAGCAGGATTGCCGGATGCCGGGTCTCCAAAATGGATGTATCGGGTCGGAAAATCTTCCAGACAATTTGTTCGGTGTTCTGCGATGATGATAGTAAGCCCAAGCAGTTCATTCAGATTTTTCAACACTTCGATGAGTGTTTTGACTGCTCCTTCATCAAGCCCGGAAAACGGTTCATCAAGGAGGAGAATTTCCGGGTGCATAACCAGGACCGAGGCAATAGCAACTCGCTGACGCTCCCCCCACGAAAGAGTGTCCATCATTCTGCCACGAAGATGAGTTATACGTAATAATTCAATGACTTCTTCGATCCTCCTCTGCATTTCCTGAGGCGAGACACCATGTTGTTCAAGCCCATAGGCAATTTCACTTTCAACATCTGAACAGAATAACTGATAATCAGGATCCTGAAATACCATGCCAACATGAGAGGCAAGCTGGGATATGCCGGAGTTACGAGTATCAATACCTGCGATATTGACGGTACCTTCCATCTTTCCGGATTCTGAATGCGGAATCAAACCATTCAGACAGCGTAAAAACGTTGATTTCCCGGAACCGGAATCTCCGGTAAGAAGAATTCGTTCACCTGCATATACCGTGAGATTCAGATCATGAAAAGGAGCGGGGCGTCTCCCTCCAGGCTGGCGGGGATAGATGTATGTGAGATTGTTCACCTCAATTATCGGCGTCTTTGTCATCCTCAGTAATCACTCCTGCACGCCTCAGACGAGACAATATCAGGACGGCAAGAATTCCGCCGATACCGCCGAATATCAGATGGGTTGTTGCTGAAACGGTGATCCCAACCAGAATAAATGTTGCCTGAACACCAAACAGCATCTGAACAGCGTAATTTACCAGCATCTTTGTAAAATTTCCAACAGCTCCGACAATACATCCTACTATAGGATTACTGAAACGGTAGAAGAAGAGCATAGAAGTCAAATCAACAGAAAGACCCATGGCAAGATACTTGAAGATATCAAGGACATGCAAAGCGCCTACGCCAAAAAATGAGGCGAGGATCCCTGATATAAAGCCCATGTACAATCCAGCCCCGGGTTTTCGTACAATTCCCACACCGATTATGAGGGGAAGGACCCATACCAGACCTGAGCTTCCGGGTACATGGATAGGGATCTTGAAAACCAGACGCAAAACGAAAATAAGGGCGCCGAGAAGCGAGAGCAAAGCGATCTCATGAAGCTGAAAATATGGTTTCATTCAGACCTCCCGTGGAACAAAGCTGCTCGTAAATGTAAACAAAAAGTCATCAGTCTGCGGAGAATTAACTGCAAGCATGAGGATAAGTCTCCGGACTGTATCTCCTCCGGTGTGAGTGATATAGAACGTCCCGTTCAATTCAGAGGTAGTAGTAACCTGACCCCTGGGCATGTCAGGATCCAGGGTGAAGTGGAGAGCGGAAAGGCCGTTCAACTCATCTTTTGGAAATGGAAAGGCAAAGGGAACACCAATCTCCATATCGCCGTCGGGAGAGTAATACAGATTCGCAGCAGAGATTATCATTGGCAGTTCTTCAGAGTAATCGGTGAGAGAGGGAAGAATACCTGACTGTGGTGAAGCGATTACCCGATAGCCGGATGCAGGTGAATGGAACTGGTGGGTAGTCCAGGTCTGACCGGAATCATAACGAAGGCCATATACTTGAAACACGGCAGTTCCCGTGAGATTTTCAAATATGTAATCAATTTTGACTGAGCCGGGGCGGACGAAAAAAGGATTGCCGTTTACGGGAGTCTCATTCACTACGGCAAACAAAACGATCCAGTCTTCAGCATCATACAGACCTGATTCTGCATAAATGGGGATCGGGAGATACCCCGGACGATAATTTACCGGCCCATAGGTAAAATCGTCAGCAGTAAGATTTTGTTTGGAAGTGGTTACAACGTCCGGAAGATCAGATTCATATGTGGCGAATGAAGACTCGGCTATGGCAAATCCGGCAATAATAATCCCAAAAATGCTGAGAGTAATCAGAATCCTTTTCTGGACGGGACCCATAGTTATCCCCGTTTAATCGGCAGGATTTTCCCGGCCTCCCTTCTGACGAGAAGGGTTACTTTCCCTCCGATCGGGCACGGTTTTACGGATTTGCCTTCCTGTTCCATAATAAGACCGGTTGTAAGTATTTCCCCGTCGATCGTCTGCACACAGTCCACGCCGGCGGCAAGAACCTGTTCTACGGTAACAGGACCAGTCAGATCTCGGATGTTTCCGATCAGAAGATACCGGCCGTCACTATTCATCGCTGCAAGTCCGAGTCCGGCTAGTGCTCCGATAACCCCATCCTCTGTTCCGCCAAGACCTTTGAGCCTGATACCAAGATTATGTGCAAGGGTTCTCGCAATATTCTGGTTGAGAACGGTGGTCTGGGCATCCCGGCCGTAAGCGATCAACGCAGGATGTATCTGTCGTTCCTCTGCAACCGCAAGACCCGGATCACTCCCCGGAATAAAATCACTGAGCATTATCTCTTCGGTGAGTGCAAAAAGTTCATCCGCGATCTCCGGACCATCTGCATCGACGTGAAGGACAGCACAACTATTGTGCGAGGTGAAAGGAATGGACTCATGGACGTAGAGCTGATGACGGGTCACTCCTTTTACCGGCCATTTTTTCGAAATGACAGCGGCAGCCGCCCGGGCAAGTCTGCCGGTTCCTCTCGACTCGAGGCTGTCAGTATCATCCATTCCAACATAGATTGTCATAAGTGATTGTTATGTCTGTTTTTCAATTGTTATAATCATATGATATATACTTCTCAACTTCGTTAATTATTTTTTCAGCCCATTGTTTTTCGATCTCTCTATGAGAAAATCCGGCATCACGACATCTTAGTAGAAGATCTGCTGCACGGGGAGAGATATCCCGGGACAGAAGCTCATCCGTTGTAACTTCCCTATCTCCAGTAAGGAAATACCTAAGGGATTTGCCGGCATATGCTGAGGCATCCTGATACAATCCTTTTTCAAAGGCTGCCTTCGCACACAACAAATACTCGTCTGCAAGAGAGATGTTACTCGCACCATCTATTTTCGGAGAAGAAGGAAGCGAGATGACAGAGAGCCGGCGCCTGTTCCAGTAGAATAAGATGAGAATCCCTGTTGTAAGGAGGAGAGCGATAATCATCCAGGGTGAGAATAAGTCCGTTTCAAAACTCGTTTCTACCGAGGTCACACCTCCGTTGTTCAGATGTGCAGTGATCTCAGCGGCCTTACCCTCGGGATTCTCCAGATGCACGACAATTACGACATCCCCGTCGTGAACATCACTCATTGTCCCTGTATGAAGATACCCTTCAGCATTTACTTCGGAGACGGCGGAAAGGTAGCGTGTATCTTTCTTCAAAATCAGGGGAATGCCTGCTGGAGCATCTGCTAAAGATGAGGCGGAAAAGAGGGAGCCTGAAACATTTCCGGCTATCTCTGCCTCATTGCCGTTTGCATTTCTATAACCAATAGAGAAAGTTCCCGCATCGGATGCCGATGAAGTTACAAAAGTTTTAGAGACCAGGAACCCATAACTCGTGATCGATTCTTCCAAAAAAGTGAACTCCGGAAGTGTTCGCAGATGTGAAGTAAATTCTTCGTCATGATTCTCCGTCAGGTTAAGAGAAAGATCAGGAAGCTGATCTGCTGAATTCGAAATCACAGAACCTGCGATCTGGGAAGAAGGGTCCGCTGCCGTACCGCTTCCGGAGGATACCGACGGTTTTACAACATGAATGGATTCAGCACTTCTTATCGGTGAAAGCTGACCCGTTATCGGACCTGTTCTGATTGTAACCGGAGGTAATGTTACATCACGCATGGTCCCCGAGGCAGCAGTGTAGGTGAATACCAGATTCACGACCAGCTCATCCCCTTCAGAAATTGCAGGGATATTCACCGGAAAAGAAGACGCGTCAGAAAACACCGTTCTGTCCGTTATTCGCGACTCGCGAAAAACTGAGGTCCCGGAAATTCTGATTTCATTGATGGTCAGTTTACCCTGTATATCGGATCCCGTGTTCTGGTCGACCCCTAACTTTAGAGATATTGACTCGCCCGGATCAACGGAAAACTCCTGAGACGGGCAAGTAAAAATAATCTCAGCCGCCGCCGGTACGATGAGCAGAGAGAGAACTAAAAGGAGGAGGAGAAATCTGCACCTCATGGAATCACCCGTCTGCCGCCGTATCTGAGATATGCCTCAAGCAAAAGCAAAATGAGTATGATCCAGAAGAACCAGGACTGGATACTGGTTTCCTCAGCCTCTCTTGCAATGGAACTTCCAATCGTATTCTGAATCTGCATCAGGGTCGTCTCATTAACCGAACGGAAATACTCCCCCCCGGTTATTTCAGCAATTGATCTGAGCGCTGCTTCGTCAAGAGAGGCATACTGCAGAACTCCCTCGGTGGATACTTCCACCGGGGAATCACTTCCGATGCCGATTGTGTAAACAACAACCCCGGAATTTTTTGCAAACATAGCTGCATTTTCGGGAGTGATCATGCCGGTGTTCGACACTCCGTCGGAAAGCAGAACAACGATGTATGTTCCGGCTGGGATTGCCGTCACCATATCAACAGCAAGAGTCAATCCATCTCCCAGAGCAGTCTTACCTGTCTTTACCGAGACCTGATCAAGTCGTGAAAGCACGCGATTTTTATCCGAACTCAGGTATGCTGCGCTCGATGTACCTGACTCGAAAATTACTACTCCCGCATTGTCTGATTCACTTAAAGAATTTATAAGAATTTTTGCAGAGCTTTTTGCCGCTTCAAGCCGGGTAGGTACGTAGTCAGCTGCCGTCATACTTGCAGAAACATCAAGGGCGAGAACCAGATTCACATTCTCCGAGGAGGAGACAAGGGGTATGTGAGGATCGGCAACGCCGATGATGGCACAACCCAGTATCAAAAGAAAAACGAGAAACAGTAGTCTCTCCCGTTTTTTCAGATCGTTATGTTGAGTCTCATCCAAAAAAACATGGGAAGAAAACGTTATGGATTTTCGTTTCTTTTCAGCAGCCGCTTTATGATACCAATACCAAAGAAGTGGCAATATGAAAAGGAAGAGCAGATAAAGCGGATAAGAAAAACCCGGCATCAGACACCCCGGGAAAATAGTTTCTGCAGCGACTGGATACAACTTCCGTCTGTAGATAACGAAACATACTGGGCACCCGAAGAGAGAAAGATGCTATAACATTTGTTCTCTGCATCTTTTGCGGCAGCAGAAAACCGTTCTCGAACCTCCTGACTTGATGTATTGATCATATATTGTCTGCCTGATTCAGGGTCTTCGAGAATGATCCTGCCAACATCAGGCAGAGTAAATTCACCAGGATCGGTGATCCGAAGGGCTGATAAGCGATGTCTCTTTCCAAGAAGCTGAAGGCCGGATGCAAAGTGAGTATCCTGAAAATCCGAAATAAGAATAATCGATGAGGATTTTTGGATGCGGGATGCAAGTTCACAGCAGGCATTCTGGATAGAGGTCCCGGAATTCTTTGCATCAGTTTCTGCAAGAGTGGTAAGAAGAAGATGCAGATGAGACGTGCCGGATCCTGCCGGGATGAACTTTTCTACTGTGGAGGTAAACAGACATAAACCCAGAGGGATATGCTCTTTTTCAGCCGAAAGGAGAATGGATGCAGCGGCAATTTTTGCCGTCATGAGTTTGCTTGTTCCTGATCCAAAATGTCCGGAAGCTGAGAGGTCGACAGCGATGTAAAGATTTAGGTCAGGTTCCTCAGCATGAACCCTTACATGCGGAATCCCTGTTCGTGCAGTGACATTTTTGTCAATGGCCCTCACATCATCTCCACTCAGGTATTCGCGTAATTCAGAAAACTCCGTTCCAAGTCCTACTCTGCGGGAGATATACGACCCCTGCATTCCCTGCGGTCTTTGAAAACGGGCGGCAACGGGGCGGGATTTTTCCAGGAGTTCGAACAGACGCTGATTCATGGGATGGAAACGGTGGTCAAAATATCCTTTATTACGGTGTCAGGCGTAATTCCGTCAAGTTGTGCCTCAAAACTGAGCCGGATTCTGTGCCTGAGGACCTCCATTGAAACGTGGATCACATCTTCAGGAATAACATAATCTCTGCCGTTTAGAAGAGCGTGAGCTTTTGAACACATCAAAAGACCAATTGAGGCACGGGGTGAGGCACCAATCGTTATGACAGGTGAGGCAGTCCTCGTTGCCCCAACAATTTCTGCGATGTAATGGTGAATTTTTGCATTGGCATGGATCTTTCTAACGGAATTTTGCAGAGCAAGGATCTTCTCTATTGAAAGAACAGGCTCCGCGTGCGGTACTCTCTCACCGCAGAATCGTTCCATAATCACAATTTCATCTTCTATCGAAGGGAGGGTCATGACTATTTTTGTCATGAATCGATCTGTTTCAGCTTCAGGGAGAGGATAGGTTCCCTCCGACTCAAGAGGATTTTCTGTAGCGATAACAAAAAACGGTGAAGGGAGGGGATAGGTAGTCCCCTGGATCGTGACCTGATGTTCCTGCATCGCTTCAAGAAGAGCAGACTGGACTTTGGGAGGGGCACGGTTGATCTCATCCGCCAAAATAATCTGATGAAATACCGGGCCGAAGACCGTGGAAAACTCATTTGATTTTAGGTTGAATACAACTGTTCCGGTGATGTCCGAGGGAAGAAGATCAGGAGTGAACTGGATCCGGGAAAAACTGCTATTGATCGATGCCGCAAGTGAACGCGCAAGCAGAGTTTTTGCGACACCCGGAACACCCTCAAGTAAGACATTCCCTCCTGCTATAAGAGTGATCACTGTTTTTTCAAGAGCGTTTTCCTGTCCAACGATCAGTTTCTGTAACTGAAATTTCAGATCCGCAATGTCCTGTGAGATGCTTTTATCCACGCTGTCGTTCTCCTCTTCTAATGTGTGTACTATTTGTTATGAAGATTATATGATATATCTGTTGAACAATTAATTATTATAAGTTAACATGATTCAAAATCTATATGCCGATACAGGATATAATTACTAGTACATTATGACCGGTAATTCACATCTCGGAAAGATTATCCTGACCGCAATCCTGATGATTTTTCTTTTCTCAGTTGGTACAGGATCAGCAGCATTTGCAGAGAATGGACCCTTCCCAGGGATGGAAGACATCACCCTGAAAATATCAAATGATGTCAGATTCAATAATGCCGGAGATAACACGTATTATCTCCCCATAAGCCTCGGAACAGAAGGGATGCATATCTCGGAGAGATACCAAAAGAGCGCTTCCAATCCTGCAGTAATTATTGAAAATCGATCCGGAACATTCTATGTCTATGAAACAGGCGGAGCAGGGTACATCGATGATGTAGTTTTGATGGTCGGCGTTGCTGGAAACATTACCGACGATTTCAAAATAAAGATCACCTCCGGCGGATATGTATGGGAACCGGTTTCCCAAAGTACGTTCAGATCTCTGGATTTTGGAGCCAGAGGTACATATAAGACGGCTGCGATATCTGAGTGGTTTGATAAATCTGATCTTCTCTATGGCCCCGTATCTCTCAGACCTGCAGATGCAGCAGGGTTTACTTTCTACCCAACACAAAGTGAGAATGAAACATTTTACGTAATGCTTGTCGACCTTCATGTTGGAACATGCACTGTACCCAATGGAAATCTGATACATAATGGGTGTGCCGAGATCGATTACGAGATCGCCGGACTCACGGGTCAGGTCACATTTATTCCATATGGATATCGGGATGAACCCAAGAATGATCCTAAACAGGTTCTTGGATGGACTGCAGCAGAGACAGAAGGAATTACTGTAAATGTTGTTGACCTGCCCGGTCCGGAAACGACGCAGTCACCGCTCAGTGTATTCCCAATCATTGCCGGGATTCTTGGCTCAGTGTATTTTGTTGTCAGGAAATACTAATATCAGGAATTTATGCGTCACATGAATTATTTAGAGAGGGTTTTGTGTGTCGCTCTCCTGTTGATCATAGTAGGATGCTGGCATGCAGCCGCGGCAGATACCGCAGGTGAGATCCTGCCATCCTACAAACAGGTGGAGATCTCAACAACCGACGGGACGATATACGCGGTCAGATTTGATGACGAGGGAGGACTGAATTCATTACATCTTACTACAATCCCGGAGGAACCCTATGGCCAGGTGACGACAACGAACCGCCAGGCGGGCACAGTATATGTTTCCTATACCGGAGGCAGGGGATTTAATGATCGAATTATTCTGATGATCGCTGTGAATGGAACAATTTCCGATGATTTTGCCCTGCATCTCACATCCAGCGGTTATCAGTGGAATCCCACGCCGATCGTAAATATCGGTCCGACTTACGAGGAACTGACTTATACCGAGTCTGCATCAGGGACTATATTAACTGCGACGGATTTCAGGTATGCTTCACAGACCTGGAAACCGGCAGGAATAGAAAACTATCCAATCTACTACGGACAGGACACGACAAATCCTTCGAATGGATTTGCCATACTATTTTTCGATACGAAAGCAGGAACTCTAGGGATAAACAGCGGACTTACCGGTCTGCGTGATCATGGAGCTGTCAAAATTGAGTATGAATTTAAGAATCTCAGCGGCAGCGCGGTCTTCAACGCTTATGCGTGGTGTAATCAGTCAAATGAGGGAGAGGGTATTTCCTGGACAAACCGTGTTGCCGACGATGGAACAGGGGGTGCCAGCGGTTATGCAGTTTTAGGGAGCGGTCTTTCACCGGATTCCGGCGAGTTTACTACCACCGTCTCATCACCAGGATATTCAGGAACAGAGGGGGGCGAAAACCGGAAAAATTCTACAAAAACACCTATCGATATTTTTGGGATTGGGGCAGGTATCTGTAGTGCCCGGCTCCTTTTCAGAAAAAGAAGACGGGCGGCTGAGGCATAAATGCTTGGAGACTATATCATGACGAACTTATTATGCCGTCTAACGACATATGTTATAAGGATATGCGGATCATCAATATTATAGGCCATTCCAACTCAGGAAAGACAACCCTGATCACCAGGCTCATCCCTCTCCTCTCCGAAGTTGGGAGCGTAGCAACAATAAAACACATGGGGCATCACTCGTGGAAACTGCCGGAAGGAAAGGATACCACGGTCCACTTTGAGACAGGGGCACAGATTTCTGCGGGAATAGATCTGGAAAAAACTGTGCTGAGTATGAGAACCACAGACTTACGCGACATCCTGGATTTCTACGCGTGGAAAGGATATGATTATGCTGTGATCGAAGGATTTAAACTGGAATCATTTTCCACAGTGGTCTTAGGGGACATCGAGGGGAAAAATGTTATTCTTCGCGAAGCATCCGCTGAAGAGATTTTTGCAAAACGTGATCTCTTTGATGTTTACGTTCCAAAGAGGATATACGAAAGATAAAAGATTTTGGCCGGAAAATATCCGACCAATATCCATATGAAATTAATTTTTTAGAGAGAACTCAGAAGTTTCATCGCGCTGTTCTCCTTCGATCATCTTAAACAATCCTGGTTTTGTCTTGGGTATCAGACAGAGAGGACATTTCCAGTAATCGGGTATATCTGCATACTTTGTGCCGGGGGCAATGTTGTGAGCCGGATCACCTTTCTCTTCGTCATAGATCCAGCCGCAATAAATACAATACCACTTTGCCATTTATTATAATTTTGCGGAGCAAAGATATGAACCTGACTTTTAGGTTACTCTTTGGGAGAGTGATGTTTTTTGCCGGAGAAACAGCCAAGCATGCATGCCTGTACCTTGATGTCATGAACATTGCAGTAATTCCCGATCATTGTAATCGGAATAGCATATTTTTCACTCATTTCATGCGCTTTTGCACAGGTGATCTCGGTACTGATACCTTCTTTCTCAAACGCGTCTTTGACTTTTTCGGATGTCATATGCTTTAATTAGAACGGTCAAAAAGAAAAGAGTATGGAATCAGATCATTCCGTGTCGGAAATGAGCCGTTTGTTTTCAATTGCAACAAAGGAAGAAGAATCGGCTTTTTTCAGAACAAATGCTTTGAACTCGTCAAATCCCTCTTCCTCGATCTGTGCTCTGAAACGGGAACCCGATCTCGCGTATCGGCGGATCCATTCAATGATCCCATCAATAACTACCATCAGCTCCTCTTCAGATGAGACTGAAACTAGATACCTGCCAACATGCGGGGTCCTTCCATGACTGCCGCCAACCATGATCTGATAACCGAGAGGTTCACCCTTAATAACATGATAATGACAGGTCTCAATGCAGTTTCCGCACGTATTGCAAAGCCCGTGATCAAGTTTTACTGTTCCCTGGCGGACGGTAAGTGCATGTTCTTTACAATAAGCCACACAGGTCCCGCAGCCCGAACAAAGCGTTGGATTTCTGATGGGTTTTTGGATCCCAATTATACCGATATCACTTTCCCAACTGGCCACACATGAGTTGGGGCAGGAGGAGATGGCAATTCTGACCCGAATCGAGAGTTCTTTGCGGAAATATTTTTCATCGATTTTCTTTGCAAGCTCAACACTGTCTATGTTGGCATATTTGCACCGGAGTGTTCCCGGACATGCTGTGACATTCACGACCTCCGTGAACTCGGCACCTATAGGCGTCCCATTTTTTTTCAAAGCGAGATCGAGTTTTTCTAGAGTAGACGGTTTGACATTCGGGATCTCAAACGTCTGACGCGTTGTAACATGAAGTGTGCCATCCCCATACGTTTTAGCGATACGTGCAAGACCGCGAATCTGATCGACAGTAACGACACCGGCAGGCAAACGAATCCTGACAGTACAATAATCAGCATTTTTCTGAGTAATCACACCGCCCATAACATGTACACCGGACTCACCATACTCCCTGAATATACTCATAGATGAGAGTTGGTCAGAGAACAGTTAATACCTACCGGTATCTGCAAAGAAGATCGCGATAAAATTGGAGAGGGGGGACGAAATAATCGTCCCCTGCACAACCAAAATGTTGTGCTGATCTGAAGAGATTATTTCTTCAGATAGAGTTTGGCATAGATCGGCTGACCTTTGCGTGTCGGGTGACGTTCACCAAGATCGCCGTTATATACTGCAAACTTTGCCTTGGTTCCTGCTACTTCGAGTTCAACGTCTTCGGAGTATGCATATCCGGGCATCATGACATCAACAGTTCCAAAGAGGTAGATCTCACCGCGGGAAGCCTGACCGCCGAGGCGGCTCTTTGCATTTCCTTTAATGATAACTTTACCCCCGTCTGCATGGGTCATTACGTGGACATCGACATTTCCGCCGATGACAATTTCGCCGCCGGTAATGAAGGTAGCACAGTCGCTGCCTACATTTCCAAGGACGGTGATCTTGCCGCCGGACATACCTCTCCAGTCTCCACGATAGGAGGCTGCAAGATAGTTCCCGGCATTTCCTTCAACAATGATCTCGCCGCCGGACATGGAGGTAGCAGCAAAGTGACCAATGTTTCCTTTGGCAGTGATCTTGCCGCCGGACATGAAGTTTCCGACATACATGTCTGCGTTGCCGTTAATAACGACTTCGCCTGCAGTCATCTTGGATCCGATATATTTGACACGGCTGGTGTCGCCTTTGATAACCAGTTTGGTTTCGGCAGCGGTAGCTCCGGCATTTCCATCGACGGCAAAGTAGTCACCAACGGTTTCTGTGGTTTTACCGATATAGATCGGGAGTTTGGAGATTGCGTCAGCAGACTTGCCTGCAAGTGCGTCGGGAGAGAAACACTCAGCTTCGATGAATAACTCCGGCTGTTTTGTTATAGTGATTGTGACAGTGTTCATCTTTTGACCTCACTGTGTTGCATCAACTTTAATGACGAAGGGATTCTTCATGAATGCGTGCTCTTCGACGTCGTAGTTCTTCTCGGTAACAGTGTAATATTTCGTGAACATCTCACTGATATCGCGCTCGACCTGTTTGTTCGGATTGGTTGTGACGTCAACCCAGTAGGTCTTCTTGTTTCCGTTGCTGACAATCTCACTGTCGTTGATGATGATCTGTCCGTCTTTGACAAGATAGACAGCATTGCCAAATGCCCACTCGATCTTTTCAGCATCGTTGCCGTCAGTCTCGGGGTTGAATGGATACACAGCGATATCAGCCTGGAGGCCAATACCAAGACCACCGCAGCGGTCGGCAAGACCAAGAGCCTTGGCGGTTCCTGCACGGGTCATCATGGCGATCTCGTAGAGCGTAAGTTCGCGGTCGATTGATGACAGACTTGATCTGTCCCGGACCTTGTCTTCGTTCTTCATTGTGTGAAGAAGGGCTTCACGGGATTCCTGATTCATGAGCCACTTCATTACACGCGGATACCGGGTAAACGGACCTGCATTCGGGTGGTCAGTTGTCAGATGACATCTCATGTGATCTTTTGCAAGGAGTGCCATTTCAAGTCCAATGGACCACTGAACACCGCAGACATAGACATCTTTGCTGTAGACGTATGGAACGATTCCAGAACCGCATTCAACTTCGACGTCGGTGTTTGCCCACTTAAGATGGTTTAAGGCAGTCAGATGGTGCTCGAACGGACCGTCACCGGTCATGGTCGTGGTTTCATCAAGAGTTACAAAACCGATATCACAGGTAATGTTTTTGTTCTTGTTGATGTAGTCCATGACTTCGGGACCTTTAGACTCGAAATCTGCCCACGTTGTTCCGCCGTATGAGTGGAACTGAATGTGGGTGTGGTGAAGAACCTGCTCACGGCCAAACTTGTTATCGGTCTTGACGCCTTCGGCGATCTTGAGCGAGTCAAGGGTGGTCGTGTAGTTCCCGGGATTACCGAGATTGTTTCCGTGCAGATGCATCGAGTGAGGCAGGAGGAGGGATTCATTTGCATTGATCAGTCCGCTGATGATCTCACGGGGAGTGATTTCAAAGTAGGGAACCGGATCGTTTACGGTAAGACAGTTGAGACCCCAGCCCCATGCTTCTGTTCCGCCAGGATTGACACACTTGATACCATATCCTTTGGTGGAACGAAGAAGCCAGGCGATGTATGCAGCTGCATTATCGTATTCCTGGTTCTTGAGGTAATCAAGCATGAACCAGTTGTTGCCAAACATCGGGAATGCACCCTGATCAAGGATCGGGGTGTCACGCATCTCTTCGTGCGTGTGGCGGGCATACAGCGGCGGCATTGCTGCCTCGAAGACGGTGGTGTAACCAAGGTCTGCGTACTTGTATGCGGTCTTGAATACCGTCGGGACCGAGTATCCGCCAGACATGTGGCGGACACCGCGAGCCGGTTCATAGACTGCCTGAAGTTTGTCTTCCGGACGGAAGTTTCTGCCAACGTTGACCTTTGCTCCGGCAACGTGAGTGTGGATGTCCACACCACCAGCCATGACGGTCATTCCGGTTGCATCGATAACCTTTGCTGAGCTGGAAACCTTGTCAACGATTTTGCCGTCTTTGACAGCAATATCTTTTTTATCGCCTTTAATTCCCTGAGTAGGGTCAAAGACGAATCCATTTTTAATGAGGATTTCAGTCATGGTTTTTATGCAGCTCCTTTGATTGTCATTACTTCTGCCAGAACAAGTTTCAGGAACTCATCATCGGTAAGCATACCTGCCGGCGGGTCAACAACCTTTCGTGATTCGATTGGCACGTTGTCCATACGATAGCAGGAACCGCCAACTTCAACACCAACAAATGCTACTGGAACGTGGCATTTGGAGACAGCTGCAGTGGGGGTCATATGCGGGTCGATACAAACTGACGGGAGTTTGTAGATTTCCTGGACAGATTTGTTCGGGAAGTGCGATCCCGGATCGCTGCCAAGGACGAAACATGCATCGACTTCATTCCTGAGAAGCAGATCGTTCGAACTGGTTTCTCCAGGGTTATAACGGGCAAAGCCGCGGGATAAGTCGACACAGAACGGGAATCCGAACTGCCAGCCAAGCACCTGACCAGAGCCGGTCACATTGTAGTGACCACGCATTGGAATGATGGACGCTTTGGTGTATGCATTCAGATCGCTGGTGACGGCGATTGCTTCATCGATGTTGTGGTTCTTACCAAGGGAGTGGGTAACGCCCATTCCGAAGAAGATCACAACAAATCTGCCGCTTTTTAAGACGCGGGAGACTTCATAGATCTTTTCTTTGGGAACTCCGGCAACAACGTCGGGCAGAGGGCCATTTTTGAATGCGACGCGGATTGCATTAAGCAGTTCGTAGTCGCGACCCTGTTCAACCTGAACGTGGTAATCAGCAAGGGATGCTGTGTCAGTCGGGCGCGGATCAACAACAATGATCTTTCTGCTCTTGGATCCTTTTCCAGTGAAATAACCTCTTGGGAATATGGAATATCTCGACATGTGACGCGGGTGAGCGTGTGCCGGATTGCATCCCCAAAAGACGATACGGTCGGCACGGTTCTTAACTTCACCAAGCGTACATGACGGGATACCAACATCGTGGACTGCGATCAGAGATGGTCCATGGCAGACAGTGGCGGTATTATCAACAATACCCCCAACCTGTTCTGCAATCATGTGACCGGTCGCCTGAGCTTCGCAGGATGTTGAGGACCAACCGTACATTAACGGTTTCTTCGCTTCGCAGAGGATTTTGGCAGCATACTTTGCTGCTTCTGCGTAGCTGACATCTTTCCAAGTCCCATCATCCTGTTTCATGCGGGGGCGGATTATTCTGTCCGATGCCTGTGAGTGAAGGAATTTGGTGGCCCCAATTGCGCATGCATTGCGAACCTCCAGGATTTGTTTTCCGTCATCGCTTACTTCGACTTCAAGGTCGTCGCAAAGCGTTCCACAGAACGGGCAGATTACATCAGTAACCAGTTTTGACATAGTTTTACACCTCTTACTGTCCACATGCTTTAAGAACGACAGATAACGAGTCGAGGACCGTCTCGTTTTCTGCAGGTTCAACGGTAACTTTGGTACCTTTGAATGTCGGCATTCCGGTAGAATAGGTATTGATATCAACTACCATGTTGGCCCAGGGACCCATTGGAATCCATCCGATTCCTGGGTGGGGACCCTGAGTTGCCTCAATGGCTTTGACGATAATACTACCATACTCACTGGTAACGCGGACATTGGTATTTTTCCAGATGCCGAGTTTTTTGATATCTGAAGGATCCAGTTCGATGATTCCGCAGGCTTTCATGTAATCAGGTTTTTCTTTACCAGACTCCATTGAAACACCCTGCTGGATCGTTCTTCCGGTGATCAGATTCAGAGTAATCGTGTTCATAAACTCATGTGCTCCTATTATATTCTGCTGAGTTTGTCAAAAAGATACGTGTGGAGATAATTTTAAATTAAATTATCTTTGTCCACACATTATTTCCTTTTGTTAAACTCCGCGATGGGGCTTGGACCGATCTCTTTGATCGTGTTGATCACGTCAGTGATAACGACTGCCCATTTTGCACCTTCCGATGCTGACACAAAGGTCATACGGAAGCGCCTGTGTTCAATACCCATGTTGTTGAGAATACTCTTGACAAGGAACATTCTCTTTGCTGCCTTGAAGTTTCCTGCAAGGTAGTGGCAGTCACCAAAGTGACAGCCGGACACGAGAACACCGTCTGCTCCATCGGCAAAAGCTTTCAGGACGAACAGGGTGTCGATACGACCAGTACACATGACACGGACAATACGAATGTCCGGCGGATACTGGGTACGGGCTGAACCAGCACCGTCTGCTCCGGCGTAGGAACACCAGTTGCAGATAATACCGATAATCTTTGGTTTCCACTCGTCAGACATTACTGCTCACCTCCAAGGAAGAATGCATCGATCTGAGCCAGAATCTGCGGGCTCGTAAAGTGCTGCATCTTGATTGCTCCTCCTGGGCAGAAACCGCCGCAGGTACCGCAGCCTTTACACTTTGCTGCAGTTACTTCCATTACTGTTCTGCCGTCGACGATTGTCATGGCAAGAGCAGAGTATGGGCACTGATTAACACACATACCGCAGCCGGCGCAGATATCCTGCATACACTGGGCATAGTACGGCTCGAGTTCGACCTGACCTGCGTGAATCGGAATGGATGCTGCGGACGCGGCACCTTCTGCCTGTGCTACTGTGTCTGGAATGTCTTTTGGACCCTGACAGACACCTGCAAGGTACACACCGGCGGTGGTGGTTCCACAGGGGTTCAGTTTCGGGTGGGCCTCAAGGAGCCACTTGTCGATCGAGCAGGATACACCGAAGTGTCTGCGGACAACTTCCGTTTCTGCAGTCGGCTGGATAGCAGCTGCAAGGACAACAAGATCGACTTCGATCTCAACAGGCATGCCGAGGAGCGTGTCTTCTGCAATAACAAGGAGATTCTTGTTTGGAAGCTCCTGGATCATAGCAACACGTCCACGGATGAACTTCGCGCCTTCGTGCTGGATACGGTAGTAGAACTCCTCGTATGCTTTACCGAAGGAACGGATGTCCATGTAGAAGATGTAGGCTTTGCACCCGGGGATCTTTTCGATGATCTGGTGAGCGTGTTTCAGCGAGTACATGCAGCAGAATCTGGAGCAGTACGGCTTGCCGACACCGGTGTTGTCACGGGAACCTGCACAGAGAACGAATCCAACGGACTTCGGGGTCTCGCCGTCAGAGGGACGGACAAGGTGACCGATGGTCGGACCGGATGCACAGATCAGGCGTTCGAACTCAAGAGAAGTGATGACGTTGTCATAGAGTTTGTAACCCCATTCTTTCTTCTGTTCGATCGGGAAGGTTTCGTAACCGGTTGCAATGATGACAGTACCGACTTTGATCGTGAAGAGTTCGTCTTCCATCTCAAGATCGATTGCCTTCTTGGTTCCGCAGGCAGTAATACAGAGACCGCATTTAACACATGCATCGAAGTCGATGGTGTAGATAAGCGGCACAACCTGAGCATGCTGGATGTAGATCGCCTTGCGGGGTGCCATGCCGAATTCCCAGGAGTTGGGTTTTACGACGGGACAGACGGTGGAACAATCACCACAGCCGGTACATCCTCCACCGACGATACCTTTTGCTGCTGCTTCCGTCGGAGTTAAAACCCCGCGGGCGTGACGGCGGATTGTGACATCAAAGTTACCGATGTATCCCTCGACATTCTCGACTTCAGCGAGAGTGTAGAGTTTAATATTCGGCGTTCTGCCGGCTTCTGCCATCTTTGGAGACAGAATGCACTGTGAACAATCGAGGGTCGGGAAGGTCTTGTCAAGCTGGGACATACGACCGCCGATTGTCGGTTCCTTCTCAATTAAGTAGGTCTCGATACCGGCAGCTGCAAGATCCATAGATGCCTGAATACCGCCGATACCTGCACCAACAACTAAGGCGCGGTGTTCGACCGGCACTGCCATCGGGTAGAGATCTTCGAGTTTTGCAGCTTTTGCAACGGCAATACGGACGGCGTCTTTGGCCTTGTCAGTTCCGCCATCCCAGTCGTGCATGTGGACCCATGAGCCCTGATCACGAATGTTTGCCATCTCGAATCTGAACTGGTTCAGACCGCCGTTTGCAGTGGCGGTTCTAAAGGTCTGTTCATGCAGACGGGGGGTGCATGCAGCAACGACGATACCTGTAAGGTGGTGCTCTTCGATTGCCTCTTTGATCATGTTCTGACCGGGAGTCGAACACATGTATGCATAATTCTGGGCAACGACAACGTGAGGA
Organism: Methanocorpusculum sp. GPch4; assembly: GCF_012062385.1. Classification (NCBI taxonomy): domain Archaea; kingdom Methanobacteriati; phylum Methanobacteriota; class Methanomicrobia; order Methanomicrobiales; family Methanocorpusculaceae; genus Methanocorpusculum; species Methanocorpusculum sp. GPch4. Next base: position 66,460 of record NZ_SIJA01000014.1, read on the forward strand.
ATGGTTTCTGCATATTCCTTTACTGCCGGAACATCGATCGACCCTGCGATATTTGTACCGCAGTGGCAGATGAAGACACCAATCCTTGGTTCTTCAACTGCAGGAGATGATGCGGCGTTTTTACCTGTATATACCATCTTACTGCCCTCCCTTCAGTTTGTCAAGGAATGGATTGCATGAGATCTGGTGAAGATCGAGACCGAGTTCATTCGGAGTCATACCCTGGGCAAGACCGAGCATTTCACAGTAGTGTAAAACCGGAATATTCCACTCGACACCAAACTTCTGACCGATTTCAAACTGACCGCGGTCGAACTGCAGCTGGCAGAACGGACAGGTGTCGACGATTGCGTCAGCACCGACAGCAGCCATATTTGTGAGTTTTTCGTTGGTGATGTCGAGAGCGTGAGCGATATCGTATCCGCGGACTCCTCCGCCGGCACCACAGCACTCCATTTTATTGCGATATTCAACAGCTTCAGCGCCAAGAGCATCGACGAGTTCTTCGAACCACATCGGGTGTTCACTGTCACCGATTGCACCGCCGGCAAACTCACGGTCCTTTGCGGGCTTGAGTAAGTGGCAGCCGTAGTGGCAGGCGACTTTCACACCGGCAAGGGGTGTGTTCACACTGTCTCTGATTTTGTCAAGACCGCAGACGTCATCGTTGTAGTAAAGCTCCGCAAGGTGGTAGACATTGGTAGTGCCTTTAAACTCCATGTCGACTTCCTTTAAAACTTCGTTGACTGAGTCGCGAAGCTCGTCGTTGTGTTTCAGTTTGTGGTTGACTTCCCAGATCGACTTGTAACAGCCGTTACAGATCAGGGCGATATCCATATTCATCTGTTCTGCTAAGATGAGGTTTCTTGCAGCCATTGCATACCAGACATTGAGGTCAATGGACCCGAATGCACCAGGTGCCGGGCAGCAGGATGCTCCCTTTAACGGAACGAGTTCAATACCAAGGTTCTTACCAGTACGGATTGCAGAGGCCTCGATGCCCGGATACCGGTTCGGAGCAATGCATCCAAGGAAGAATGCGTATTTGTGTGTCTCGTGTGACATAATTTACTGACCCTCCGCAAGAACTTTGTCTGCAAGCTGTTTGGTACCGTATGCCTCGAGGATTTTCCGAATGGCCGGAATATATTCGGGGTATTTGGAGGTTGTTTCCGGTTCTGCTTCAAGACCTAACTTGACACGGGCTGCACGGTTTGCATCACTGTTTGGAACACCGTGACCGGTGTTGTAGATGAAGTTAACCGTTGCAAGGAAGTTTTTCGGGACGATTCCCTGTCTTGCTGCAATATTTCTCATTGCCATGATGACATCGGTCGGAATGAGGTCTCTTGGACAGCGGTCCGAGCAGGTATAACAGGTCGTACACAGCCAGAGATCCGGGTCGTTCAGACAGACATCTCTCATACCGAGATTGACTCTGCGCATGAAATTTCTGATACGGTAGCTGCTTCTTGCACCTGACGGACAGGAACCAGTACAGGTTCCGCACTGGAAACATATGTGGGCTTCAGTTCCACCGATCTTTTCGACTTCGGCAGTGAACGACGGGTCTGAGTCCTGACTTGGACGGTAATACCTGTCAGTGAGACGTGCTGCAAGGGCAGCATCTTTGTATGCTTTTGCACTAGTCATATTTGTTCACTCCACTTTTTTTACTTCAACGTGACCGGAAGTCTCACGTACTTTTGAGGTTCTGGGGACGTAGAGTTTTTCTGCGATCTTCTTGAAGAGGTCGGTTTCAGGTCCTTTGACTCTGATTTCAGTTCTCTTGAGTCTGATAACATCTTCTGACGGACATGCATTGACACAGGCGCCGCAGAAAATACAGAGATCCTTGTTGACGGCAATTACTGCCTCCTTCTGTTTCTTCATGCCGACAGCAGAAGCGGGAGACGGAAGATAAATCGCATTGCACGGGCAGACTTCAACACAGGTCGAACAGCCGGCAGGGCATTTTTCTGCGTTGAAGCTGATTTCTCCATCGAAGAACTTCTTGATGGTGACTGCCTCGGTTGGGCAGGTCTTCTCACACCATGAACAGGTGCAGCAGTTTTCAACATCGATGGTTACTTTGCCTGGAAGTTTGTTGGACTCAACAGCGCGCTCAACCTTGATTGCCTCAGTCGGACATGCAAGTGCACAGACCTGACAAGCGTTACAGAGTTTTTCATCCCAGACGATATCTCCGAGAGATTTGGCCGTCTCAGCATAGAATGGAATACGGTCTACGGAGAGTGCCGGACATAGTGCCGCACAGATACCACAGACTGTACACTTTTCCTTGTCGACCACAAAGGTCGTCTTTCCGGTAAGAGCTGCCTGACGCTTCGCACCATCTGCGGCATCCACACCTTCAAAGGTCGGAACATCACGGATGATTGCATCGTTTGGACAGACCTCATGACAGATAGTACAGCGGTTACACTTGGACTCGTCAATTTCGGCAGTAATATCATACTGCGGGAAACCTTCCTGTTCAAGGATAGGCAGACTCGGTTCGCCGTCAACCTCTAAACCAAGAGCATTGAACGGACATAAAATTACACACACACCACAGTAAGAACACTTTGCCGGATCTACTGAGATCGGTGCTTCGGTAGTCACTGCACCACGGCGGACTGCTCCGACAAGCCCAAGGACGATTGCCTCTTTTGGACATGCTTCAGAACAAATACCGCACCCGGTACATACATTCTTTTTCAACACGAGGTGGGAGACTTTCGCGAGGAGCTTCTGCTCCATAATGATGTTGTCTCCATCAGTCTTCGTGGAGAATTTTGGATACATTGTGCTCATTGCCATGTATTAATCCTCTCCAATTTTTTTAGTGGTGAGCTCCAACTACAGCTTTCGCTGCAGGCGCTCCTTCCTGCGGTCCTACCAGTCGAATAACGTTGTACGGACATGCTTCTACACACACACCGCAGCCCGCACAGAGCTCGTGTTTCACGTCAAGGATTTTAGCCTTGCCGTCAACGACGAGGTAGATCTTGTCGGTCGTTGCCGGATCTACTGTGTTGAGCTCGAGTGCGTTCACGGGACATGCGACCACACAATTGTTACAACCGGTACATCGCTCCATGTTAATATGCATTGCAAATGCCATTGCTTATATGCACCAGCCTATATCGATCGAAATCGATTACTGATATGGTTGAGTAAGATGATAGATAAAGGTTCTCAATAGAAAGAAGCTCAATTTGAGCTTAGATTTCCAACAATAAAATACTATGATTTACTAATAATATATTGTTAACATAGTATGGATGAAATAACCCACGAGTATTGATCGAAATAACTCCCGCGGATATCCCTTCAAATTAAAGAGGGTTAAGCAATCAATCCAAAATTTAAGCGTATTTTGAATGAAAACCCAATTTGTGCGCGTTTTTCCAAAAGGCCCGGATGTTTGGAATCTGATTAAAGCTGACAGGATATCAATCATGTTTGTTTACTTGAATCATGAGAATAACGGTGGGTTGTTAAAAAAACTGTCGCATCGAACATCTCTTATACTCCCACGACCGATCTTTCTGTTAACGAAATTTCCGGTATCAAAAATATGACTCTCACATTAACCCCAGATCAGATCAAAGAAAAGTTTGGACCGATGTTCTGTCACCGGCTCCTTGTGATGACCGATGAGAAAAACGGCATTGTCGAGATCCATGAACAATGTCATGCAAGAGGCCCGATCGAATGGGACCACATGAACCGAAGAAGAGCAAAAGGCGCCCTGATTTCAGCAAAAACCGAAGGGACCTCAATGACGATGATCGCAAAAATCGGTTCCTATCCCGTCAGCTTTGGGCCCTCCGATACGGAACTCGGCGGCCAGGCACTTGAAGCCGTAGTTGTAGAGGGAACTGAAGTACGAACCTCCTGGGCAGGAGCGGCCGGGGCCGGTGTTGGGGTCGCTGCATGCTTATCCCAGGCGCCTGGCGTCCTCAGAACGGAATATGCCAGTGAAGAAGATCTGAAAGTCGGCGGTGCACGTATCTGCAGAAGCACGATCATTCTCCCGAAGTATGAAAAGATCACCTTCGGCATAGATGATACTGATACGAAAGAGGGAGGAGCAACCTGGGTCCTTGCTTTGAAGTGCGGCGAAGCCTGTTCTATTGAAGGGGCCACCTTCCTTGGCATGCGGATCATCCAGCTCAACCCGAAAGCTCCGGAAAAGACCACCAACTGTACCGGTTCAGTGATCACGTTTGCGGTAAAACCTGAGAAGAAGGATGAACTGATTGCCTTTGTCAAAGCATTCGTCGAAGAAAGAACGATGAGCAAAACGACCGGGATCTGTTATTATGCCGGCATTCGTCTTCCGGACTCGGCATATGCAAAGCGGGTCAAGACCGAACTCCTGACACGTGAAGAGGCCGTGAACGAGGCGGAAAAACTCGGCATCACCTTTATCGACAGTGCAAACGGAAAAGGAAGGATAGGGGCTCTTGGAGCACTGCTCTGGGCAGACGGCGGAGTGGAAGCAGCCGGCTTGTACGGCGAAAAAGCCTGATACAAACTACCAGTACCCTCTCTATTCCTCTCTATTCTTTTTTACTGACAGCGTCAACTAAACGGCTGCCAAACTCTGACGTTGAGGCCATGCCTCCAAGATCAGGAGTGGATATCCCCGAACCAATCAGCTCCCGGACAGATTTTTCGACCAGATCCGCCTCATCCTTCATCCCGAAATACTCAAGCATCATCGCTGCACTCCGGATCGCAGCAACAGGATTTGCGATACCCTTGCCGGCAATGTCCGGAGCGCTTCCGTGAACAGGCTCGAAAAATGCATATTTTTCCCCTATGTTCGCGCTTGGAAGCATCCCAAGACCTCCGGTGAGATACCCGCAGACATCGCTTAAGATATCGCCGAACATGTTTGTCGTAACGATCACATCATACTTATTTGGATGCTGTAAAACATCCAGACACAAAGCATCGATAAACACAGCTTGTGTTTTTATTCCGTATGCCTCTGCGGTCTCCTGACACGTGTCTCTGAAAAGCAGATCGGATTTCAGAACATTGCCTTTGTAACCGATAACGAGCGGATGATTCCGATCTCGTTCCAGAACAAGAGAGCAGGCTTTCTCCGCGATCCGCCTGGATCCGGCCTTCGTCACCACGCGAAGGGTCGTCGACCTCTCGGTCCCGATCTCCTCGATCCCTGAATATAGTCCCTCGGTATTCTCCCGCACGATCATCACATCGACGGAGGATCCGTCGCCGGATGACTGCAGGGATCGGATCGGACGAAGATTCGCATACAGATCGAGTTCATGTCTGATCTGCAAAAGAACGCTCCGGTAATCCGGATCCGGAGGTGTCGTCACAGCCCCAAATATAATCGCGTCGGCTCCCTTCAGCTCACGAATGTCATCCGGGGAACAGGCAGACCCCGTCTTCTCCCATTTGGCAAGACCGAGTTCGACCTCAAAAAAATCCGCATCGGTGAGAAAATGCTCAAGGATCTTTCGTGCCTCGGGGATAACCTCGGGCCCGATACCATCCCCTTCCACTACAGCGATACGATGGCTCATGGTTCACCAGACCCGGAAAGATAGGCATTCAGACCGCCGGCATACAGGATCTCCTTCATCCGGCTGGAGAGAGGTTTTGCCTGATAAACGGCATCCGATGTTTTGACATACGATTCATCGGTGTCAAAAGAGATGAGATCGCCATTCTCACATACAACATCCGCTTCGAAAACATACAGTCCGAGATTCACACAGTTTCGGAAAAAGATTCTCGCAAACGACGGAGCCACGACGGCACGTACCCCTGCTTCTTTGAGAGCTGCTGCCGCCTGTTCGCGGGATGAACCGCAGCCGATATTTTTTCCGGCAACCAGAACCGAGCCGTTCAGTCGTCCGGCAAGACGTTGATCGTAATCCTCAAAGGCATGCTCCACCCATACCGACCGGTCGGTCGTCCGAAGATAACGCCCGGCGATGATCATGTCGGTATCCACATCCTCGCCGATCACAACGGCATGTCCTGATACGATCATCAGTTCAGCCCTCCGTTCCACTCATCAGGCGATCTGATCTCCCCGTAAAGGGCGCTGACGGCGGCAGTCGAAGGAGAACAGAGATAATATTCGGCTCCGACACCCATCCGGTTCCTGAAATTCCGGTTCGCTGTGGAAAGACCAACCTCACCTTCACCAAGGACACCCATATGTGCCCCGAGACACGGTCCGCATCCCGGCGGACAGATAACGCAGCCCGCTTCAAGGATGTCGGACAAAACACCTGTCGAGAGAGCTTTTGCATACGCATCCTTCGAAGCAGGAGTCACGATCGTTCGTACAGCGACTTTTTGGCCTTTGACGATATCAGCGAACCGTTTGAGATCCTCAAAACGACCGTTCGTACACGTCCCAACAAACACCTGATCGATCGAAGTCCCCGAATACCGCGTAACCGGTTCGGCATTATCGACCCGGTGAGGTACGGCAAGAAGCGGTTCAATATTATCGAGATCGAGGCAGATCTCGGATTCATAACTGCAGTCTTCGGGTTTCTGCAGAGAAATTCTTTTCTCATCCGCCCCGTAGGTTATCAGATGTTCACGGGTCAGAGGATCCGCATAGAATAGACCGGCCTTTGCCCCGGTCTCGACCGCCATGTTAGATAACGTCAGCCTTCCTTCGACCGGCATGCCGGAGGTCCCGTCGCCGATAAATTCCAGAGCTTTGTAGGTCCCGCCGTCCATGCCAAGCGCTTTTACATAAGATAGAGCGACGTCCTTGGGTTCGGCATGGCCGGAAAGTTTGCCGGAGAGCACAATACCTATCGACTCGGGAACTCTAAACCAGGTCCCGCCGGTTGCCCAAATGCCCGCCATATCGGTTGCTCCGACACCGGTTGAAAATGCGCCGAGTGCCCCAAGCGTGCATGAATGCGAATCCGCCCCGACAACGATCTCGCCCGGAAGACAGACTCCTTCGCTCATTATCTGATGACAGATCCCGCAGCCGACCTCGTGAAAATGCATCCGATTCTCTCGTGAGAACTTCCGAAGATCCCCCTGAAGATCGGCCGTGACCGAGTTGTTCGCCGGCGAGATGTGATCATATATTATAGATAATTTTTCAGGATTGACAACAGACTTGCCTGGTATCCGGAAATTTTCGAAAGCGACCAATGCCTGAGCACCGGTCCCGTCGTGGGCAAAAGCCCGATCGACCATCCGGTCGACATACGTTCCTTCGGCAGACCCGAGGATACGTTCGGAAAGTGTTCCTGCCATCTTCATCCCGTCCTGGCTTTATCAAAACCCGATGCCTTTTTCAATTCAGTTTCCTGTCTGGCCTCGGAAATTACCGAGAGAAGAACATCCTGAGTGATGCTCTGCTTTGTCTCGCTGATCGATTTGATCCGCTCCAGAATGACATCCACCTCGCCTGGGACCGGGCTGTATCCAAGGGTCGTTAGAATATACTCGAGTCCTTTTCTTCCGGTATGTTTGCCGAGAATGAACTTCTGCTCGGCCCCGACCATCTCCGGCGGATAATACTCGTAGGTATTTCTGTCCTGAATCAACGCGGCGATGTGGATCCCGCTTTCATGACAGAAGGCATGTTCGCCGACTACCGGTTTTGTCTTTGCAATTTTGATCCCGGAATAGGTTTCCACGGTCCTCGAAAGAGTCTGAAGAGCAGAGAGATCATATCGGTCAACGCCCCCCTGCATCCTGAGTGCGACGAGAACTTCCTCAAGAGAGGCGTTTCCGCACCGCTCGCCGATCCCGTTTACGGTCGTATGAAGCTGGAATGCTCCTGCCTGGGCTGCAGTAAACGTGTTGGCACTCGCAAAACCCATATCATTATGACAGTGAACACAGAGAGGGTTTTTCAATCCCTCGTTTAGTTCAAGCACGGTCTCATACATGGAAAGAGGCGTCATACAGCCGACCGTATCGGCATAACTGCTGTAGGAAGCTCCCCGTTCAGCTCCTTTCGCATACATCTCTTTCAGAAATGCCGTGTCCGTTCTCGACGCATCCTCGGCGGAGAATCTGACCTTTATCCCGTGATCGAGGGCATAATCGAGCATGCCAAGAGCAAGATCGAGCATCTCTTCCCGGGTCTTCTTGTATTTTATACGGATATGCAGATCCGATGTCGCGAAAAACAGACTGACAAGATCGACACCGCAGTCTATCGCTGCATCGATGTCGCTTTGAACACAGCGGGATAAACAGCATATCTCCGACGGCAGATCCATCTCAACAATGGATCTGACGCTGCGCTTTTCATACTCGGATACGCTTGGGAACCCTGCTTCGATGATATCGATGCCGATATCGGAAAGGCGCTGGGCGATATCCTGTTTTTCTTCGCAGGTGAAAGACACCCCAGGCGTCTGTTCACCATCCCTGAGCGTTACATCGCATATTTCAACATTCAATGGTTTCATGATTTTCTCCAGAGGGGCATTCCCCTTCAACGACCAGAATTCCAAGGCCGGTTTTTTCAGTAACTCCTTTTTCGATCAGCTCTTCAAGACGGGGATCAGCGGCCGAAACGACCGTGGGGGTAAACCGGGCCAGATAGGGCAGAATATCCGGGCAGTCCTGACCGCCGGTCATGCCCAGTTTTCTGTTTTTCAAAATAATGCAGAACAGAGAGCCGTGCTTTTCGTACATATCGATGAGAGCATTCAGCCCGGAGTGCAAAACCGCATAATCACCCATGAGGGCGATCTTCGTGCTCTTTGCAGCAACCGCCGGCGAAGATCCAAGCCCATAGTTTGCATGAGAAAAACAAAACGGCGGGTTCTTCGAAAGAAGCGAACAGCCGGTATCGCAGATCGCAGCAGTATTATTCTTCGAAAACGTGTTTTTCAGAATGGAAAACAGCGGCTTGTACGGACAATTCCTGCAGAGCGTCCGGTAATGACCCCGGGAAGCGAACGTCTCGGGAACGGTATTTTCCCGAATCAGCTTCTGCTTCATAACAGCGGTGATGGTTTCTGCGTATTCACAGCGCCCTTTCATCGTCAGATCATCCGGGAATACTATCCCGTATCCGTTTCTTCGTTCAGGGAGGGAAACATCCAAAATCCCGGCATCCAAAACCGCCGGAGTGACCCGGATGATCGCGACCCGCGAGTAGGTTTCCGAGCTCTGCATCGCCGCTTCGACCGAAGAGCAAAGATCGTCAGAAGTCGGTTCAAGGACCGGGACCGAGGCAACATCCCCGTACTTCCGAGAATCCTGCCTGGTCTGGGATCCGCGAACCTCGGTATCGTCTCCTGCGATGATCACGACACCTGCCTTAAGCCCCTGATAGGTCGCAGAGACCAGCGGATCGGAAAGGGTGTTCATGCCGGCATTCTTGACGATGACCACTGCTCTCTTCCCGGAAAGTGACATCCCGAGAGCATACTCAAGAGCGATCTTTTCGTTGAGCGTGTACTCCGCTCCGCATTTTTCCGCAAGATCCGTGACCGGATAACCCGGGACCGCGAAGCATACATCGGATCCGTGTAAAACAGCGGAGGCAAATCCATCTTCCGCCTTCATGACATCACCTCCTCGCATCTAAATCAGTAATTGGAGCGAGATCGCAGCCCATACATTTTGCGCACATGGTTTTGGCTTCTGTCGGATCGAGACCGAAACGCGGAAGTTCACTCTGCAGGAATTCGGCAATGCCGAGAATATCCGGTGCCGAAGGGCGGGTATAATCGGAAAGCTCTGCCGAAGGAGTCAAAGGACGGATGATCGGGATGATCCCATTTTCGAGACATTGGGTGATGCACTGTTTCATCTCGGCTTTTGACTCGCCCAGACCCAGAATGATGTTGGTATACACGCGATTTTTTCCAAAAACCCCGGCGGCTTCCTTGAGGGCGGCCCATACCTCCTCCCAGTCAAGGCCGGGACACATCTCGGCAAATAATTTCTCAGTCGCGGTCTCGAGATTGAACTTCACCTCAAAGACTCCAAGCTCGAAGAGTCTTTTGGAAAGCCCGGGAGTCGGGTAAACCGAAACGCCGATCGGCAAACCAAAGGATCTCACCCTTTCCAGAATGGCAAAAAGGCATTCCTCTTCCTCTTTCATCGTCCCGATAACGCCGCTCGTAAGAGAGATACACTCGATCGTATCCCGTTTCAGCGCATCCGATATCAAGGAAGCTACCTCATCAGGAGTTTTTGTGTGTTTATCCAGGTTTGGAACATTACAATACCGGCACGAGAAGATGCAGCCTTCATTGATTGTGATATACGCCTGCTTTGGGCAGTGACAACCGGATTTTTCCACAAACCCTTCGACGGAGACAAAACCATCCGGTCCATCAAACGTAAGAACCGCAGCTTTTCCGGAGTTTTCGATTTTAACCGGGCTATTCTCGTTCAGTGTCAACCGTATCCGGGAAAACCCGTTAGAGAAAAACACCGAACCGCCTTTTCCAACACCAGGTCCGGCGTGGGAGGGCAAGGATGCCGGAATCGGGACTCCAGTAACATTTGCCGAACCGATGGCTAAAAGCAGGTGTTTGATTCGGCCAAGCTCATTCATCTCTGTAGTCTTCGAGACGCCGGTCATATCAATAGAGCCTCGGCATAATTCGTGTAGAAAGGTATCGCGGCCGCCGCTCCGATGATCCCCCGTCCTTCGATCCTGACATCCAGATGACGGCGGACAGTCGCGAAATCGTCCATCGTCACCTCGCCTGCTTTGACTTTTTTTGCATACGGCAGGATCGCCGACGGATCGAAACCGATGTAGGCACAAAGACCGGTCTCGTCGGAAAGCGTGTATCTCCTGACCAGGGCTTCGAACCGGTCGATGAGTTTCTCAGGTTCCGTCGTGGCAAACTCACAGGCGAGAGCAACACAGTTTTTGGTCCGGTAGGGAACCGGAAAGAGCTGGGTTATCGTGTGGGAGAGATAACGGGAACTGGACGTTTCAACAGCCTTCGAGATGTTATGGGCAAGCGTCCAGGTCGCCCCCTCCTCCGGAGTGTCGGTATCATCCAGACCGATGATGACCCGGGTATATCTCGGCAGATGGATGGTCGATCCGGCAACTTTTCCTCCGCCGCAGACATCGCTTGTATGACGTAAGACTCCGCCGGCGGTCGTCCGGCAGATACTTGCCCCTACACCCCCGCCGCCAAGGCCAAGATACGAGACGGAGATCTCCGAATCGGTTACTTGCGCCCCGCAAATTCCTGCAGGAAAGTAGGAGCCTTCGAGCTGCAGACTGACATCGCCGGTCTCAAGCATAAACCGCTGGGTATTGGAAACGATACGTGAATTTATCACAAGAGGGCTTTTCGCATAATGATTTTTCACCCACATTGCTCCGCCGACACAGTCGAACCTCTCGATGAGTTCAACTGTTTTGCCGTCTTCGGATCCGAGAGCAATGATCTCCGGGTAAGATATGGAATAAGGATTATCTATCGTGCATGGTTCTTCGGTCATAGTGATCATTCATGTTGCTGCCGAAATTTTCGCAAACGAAAATATCGTTAACAAATATGTGTGGCTTGCGGGATATAAGGATTTGTGTTGACCGGGAGAGGTGCCGACTGGATAAAATACTAATCCTCAAAACCCCAAATGAGTAATCATCATGTGGGAATCATTAAAAGAACAGATACAGGAAGTCGGCTGTGCAAAAATGACAGGAGCTGATGCTTCAGCCTACATAAAAAATGATCAGGTCATCTTCGTATATGAAGGAAACAGACTGCCCATACAAACAGCTCCGGAATCGGCCGTAACGATCAGACATATCGGCGGCGGATCGGTCAAACTCACCTACAAATTCATCGAAGTACTGGCAAAAATAGAAAGACCCGAGTGATGATATTTCCTAAAGAGTGTAAATTCGTGGGAAACGCCGCATCTTCCCCCCTCGGCAACAAAGTGTATTTCCTCACAGAATATCTGATCCACCCGACCGAAGGGGGATTTGAGGTCCTGAAAATACAGCCGAAAGACGGGATCGGACTCATGAGAGAGATCGAGTCTGTGGAACTGGTCGCCGGACCAAAGGATATCGCTCTCTGGAGTGATGAAGTCAATACTCATGACAGAGCAGGTCTTGTCAGAAAAGCGCTTTCAACACAGAAGAGGTGCACGATCTTTGGAAAAGAGGACGATCACATGACCTTCATCTGCGATCCCGACCTCTCGACATTTGAAACGGTCCATGTCTTTGACATCACGCCGCCGAACCCGTCTCTTGTCGACACACTCACCGGACTGGAATCGCTCGGATTTTTCGAAACGGAAAACGTTGTCTTTGAACACCACATCAGAGACATCAGCAAACTCGACACGGAAGTCTATCCCTGCAGAGCAGGAGGATTTCCCCACACGCTGGACCGGGACATCCCGCCGAAAGGATCAAGGATCGCCTGCTGCAGGACCGGCAGACAGATCTGTCACGAGAATTACGGGTACGACTTCGAGTTCGAAGACATCTGCCCGATCACCCAGGTAAACAGAGAGCCGTTCATTGCCCGGTGCTGCAGAGCGGAAAACAGCGGGATCGGTATGTACAACGGATACTTCGGCGCAGTCGTCCACTGGGGAGCCAACCCGAAAACGATCGCCGATGCATTTTTTGGCATGATTAAGGAATGGAGAGAACGAAATGATTAAACTTGGATTCCATGTATCGATCGCTGGTTCCCTGCCCCTCGCAGTTTCCCGTGCAGAGGAAAACGGATGCGACACCTTCCAGATATTTACGAGAAGTCCGCGGGTCTGGGCCGCCAAACCGATCGAACCCGCCGTCGCGAAAGCGTTCAAAGATGCATTGACCGTTTCGGGGATCGGCCCCGTCGTTGATCACATGCCCTATCTCCCGAATCCGGCTGCAGAAAAACCCGAGATATATGCAAGATCCATCTTCACGATGACCGAGGAGCTGGACCGCTGTGACCAATTAAAGATCCCCTATCTTGTTACGCATCTTGGCCATCATGGAAAGGAGGACGGACATAAAAAAGGTCAGGAGAAGGTGATCGCAGCGATCGGCCAGGCACTGGACGAGTCCGTTGGTGAAACGATGATCCTGCTCGAAAACACCGCGAACGAAAAAAACACCGTCGGGGGAACATTCCCCGATGTGGGAGTGATCGCAGACGCTCTTTCAAATGAAAAGCGGATCGGATTTTGTTTTGACACCTGTCATGCTGCAGCTGCCGGCTATGATCTCAAAGGGCACGGAGCGGAAACAGTATTCGGCTGGTTCAACGATGAAGCCGGACGCCTCGACCGGCTCAAAGTCATCCATCTCAACGACATGAAAGGAGGCGTCGGCTCCCACCTCGACAGGCACGAACATCTCGGGCTCGGTTACCTCGGGGAAGAGACGATCCGTGATGTCCTGACGTTTCCAAAAATCTCGCACTGCGCATTCATTATGGAAACGCCGTCCGACGAGATCAGGACCGATAAAGACAATATGGCCGTCGCCCGACGGCTTGCCGTGTCATCCTGACCTATGCAGAAAAAATTCAGGGAAGCGTCTGAAAACTCAGTGCCGATCTGAGTTCTTCGACGCTCGAGACGACTTCTGCCCCTGATTCAAGCATGAGATTCACCCGCTCATTCCCGCTGAGCCGCCGGAAATCCGTTCTGAGAGCGATCACCCGCTTCCCGCAGGCAAATGCATACCCCATCTCCCAGGAAGTACCCGAATCCACATCAGACCCGTCGATGACCCCGACAACGATATCCGCTTTTTTCAGTTCAGAGATATTTTTATCATAGATCATCCGCTCACGATCCTCTCCTCTCGCCTCTGCAGTATCGTCAAACTCTTGGGGAAGATACACGGAAAAGAAATTCTTTCGAAGAACTTCGGCAAGGTATGTATTATACCGGCGTTCACCCTCCGAAAAGAGCGGTGACGCCAGATAGATCCGGTATCGTGCAAAAACACGGGCGTCTACGACGGGAAACCCGGAGAATCTCTTTAGAAAAACACCAGGGCCGGCTGACTTCTCATTCGTGAAATAGGTCGTCGTCACCCCGCAGGTCGGCGATGAGTTCACGCCGAGGATACAGAGAGGCTCACCCTTCACCGAGATGATATCCCTCACCTCCTGCTCTAACCGGTCGAGCAGAGCAGAAAACTCCGGAGTATCCAGACGTTCTGAAAATGAACCCGGCGGTCTGGGGGTCCCAAGATACAGCGTCTCCGGACATGGCAGAGGAACAAGTTCGATCCCAAACTCCCCGCACCGCTTTCTGCACCGCAAAAAAACCTCACGGTCCTCATCCGTCGTAATACCGTCTGCACGAAGATTTTCATTGAGTACACAGGGTGAAGCGAGGATAAACATGAGTATAGTATTTGTAGCATGAAGACATAAATAAAGACCATGAGCATGCTGATCTCCCTGATTGCATTCCGTGACAACTCCTGCGATCCGAAAAAATGCACCGTGAAAAAACTGGAAAAGTTCGGGATGATCAACGTCGTCAAAAAGATCACGCAGGTTCCAAAGACCACGCTCCTCCTCGACCCCACAGCCGAATACGTCATCTCCCCGGCCGATAAAAAATGGGTCACATCCATCACCGCGCTCGACTGCTCCTGGGTGGTCCTTGACACGACCAACTTAAATCCATGGAAAAACCGGCGTGCCCTGCCGTTTCTGGTCGCCGCAAACCCGGTGAACTTTGGAAAACCCTTCACCCTGACATCCGTGGAAGCGCTCGCGGCAGCTCTTGTTATCCTCGGAGAACAAGATCAGGCTGTACGTATTCTGGAAAAATTCAACTGGGGTCTAAACTTTCTTAAACTCAACGAAGAGCCCCTGGAAGAGTATGCCAACGCAAAAGACAGCGCAGAAATGCTGAAAATACAGAGTGAATACATCGCATAATCACCTGAACAAATAGTTAATACCCTCGCAAAACAGATGAATAGCTACTATGGGAGAGGTGCTCATTTTAATCGGCTGTCCCCAGATCCCTGTCCAGTCTCCGCTTGTACTTTACATTGCGGACTTTCTTCAGGATGCGGGACACCGCCCGGTCGTTGCGGCGAATCCGTCAGCTAAGCAGCTTATTAAAACCAGCGATCCGAAAAGTCACTATGTTGCGGAATACAAAGACGTGGATAAGACCATCGGAGAGCTGGCTGGCGGGACAATCTCGTATCCGCTGATCATTTCCCTGATCCACAATGATGCAGGACTCACGTACACGGCAACAACGTCCGCGGTAGCTCCCAAAGCTCTTCTCATTTCGGTTCTTTTCGGAGAACACGCGTATGATCTCGCGGAAGAGATAGAATATCCAACAGAAAAGGTCGTGGCTCCGGTGACGCACAACACCCGGCCGCTTCTCACAAAATTAGACGAGGTACTCGAATGGGCTGTCTTGAAAATATGAACTACGAGATCCTGGGTCGAAACTGCAGTTTCAAAGAAGCCCGGGAGATCATCAGAACGAACAGCAAGGAGAAATACGAAGTCGCCCCGGGATTCAAACTGCTGGAAAAAGCCCTGATCGGAGTCCCGCCGCTCATCATCGGGATCGCCAATGAAAAGCTCATTTACGCGTACACAAAACCCTGCCACGGAACGTTTGTCGTAGTCGTCGAAGATCCGGAAGGGGTCGAGCATGTGCGCAGGAACGGAAAACCTGTCCAGTAATGGCTGAACTTCTTCTCTCCTCCCTTTTGATCGCGGTCGGTCTTGCGATGGATTCGTTCTCCGTATCGCTCGCCGGCGGCGCATCACTCAAAGAAAATATTGGAAAAACGGCAGTGACCGCCGGTCTGTTTTTCGGATTTTTCCAGTTTGCGATGCCGATCCTTGGATGGGCGGTCGGGGTCCCGATCAACGGGATGATCGATCCGTTCGGCTACTGGATCGTGGTCGGTCTGTTCTTCTTTATCGGCGGGAAAATGATTTGGGACAGTCTTTTTGGAAAAGAAGACGGCGTGAGTCTTGTCGGCTGGAAAGTTCTGCTCCTTTTAGCCGTCGCGACAAGCATCGACGCCCTCGCCGTCGGAATCAGTTTTGCTTTGATCGGAGAAGCGATCCTTCTCCCGGCGGTGATCATCGGTGTGGTCGCCTTTGTGTTTTCCTTTTTCGGGGTCTTTGCGGGTCACAAACTCAGCAGTATCCTCGGAAACAAAATGCAGATCTTCGGAGGGATCATCCTCGTTTTGATCGGCATAAAATTCTTTATCGAATACTGTCTCTGAATCAGACGAGCCCTAAAAGTTCGGCGATCCGTTCGGCCGATGCCTGTATCCGCTCCCCGGCACCGTCGAAGTCGACCGAATCAAGCGCAGCCTGGGCCCCCTGATTTGTGACAGGCATAGTCAAAATCTGGTGCAGAAAATCATCCGGATCGTCAGGAGAGATCTCATCGAGCGAGGGGACGAACCCGAGATCGAGAAGAGACGACGTGTTCGTGGAGTTGACGGAGGAAAGCGTGGTCATGAGATCCTCAGCCTCGTTTTGTGTTATCCCCTCTTTGGTGAAGGTGAATCCGAAAAGTTCCACCTTCATGTCGAACTTCTCCGTCACCGATCCGTTTGACAAAAGATTCTCCGTCACCGGCGTGAGATAAATATGCCCGACCGTCTCATTTCCCATAACGATGTCGGTCGTCTGTGTCCCAAGACCGATACAGCCGGCACTCAAAACGATCATCACTGCAAACAGAAGGACAGCCGGAATATATTTCATTGAAAGAGCATTAGCGGCACAAAGAGAAAAAACCTTGTCCGCAGGCGGGCCCCGGCGTTAGACGTATTTGTAAGAAACGTCAACATATACACATGCTTGAAATCCTCAAAGAGTCCCTGCTGACCTGCCCGATGGTCAAAAGGGAAAAAGACGGGGTCGTCTATAATTATTTCATCAATCCGATAACAGACGGCATCCCGGCGGTCACCGCGGAACTTCTCCGCGATGTCACGGCCGCGATGCTGAAATCACTCGATCTGAAAAATGTCGATAAGATCGTGGTCTCCGAGGCAATGGGGATCCATATAGGGACGGCGCTGACTCTGGCAACAGGCATTCCCTTCGTCGTTATCAGAAAAAGAGAGTACCGTCTGCCCGGCGAAGTCGTCATCGGTCAGGAAACCGGATACTCCAAAGGGAACCTCTATATGAATTGTGTAAATAAAGGCGACCGTGTCGTGATCATTGACGATGTCATCAGTACCGGTGGGACGATCAAAGGGATCCTTCCTGCGCTGAAGATCGCCGGAGCAGAGTTAGTTGATATCCTTTTTGTTGTCAACAGAGGATCTCCCGACATCGGCATTCCCTACAAAACGCTTGTAACGATCGATGTTGATGAAAACGGTGTGAAGATCATTGATTCAGCTTTCTGAAGTTATTACCCAGCTGAAAAGCCGGAACGCGAAACGGGTCGCCGTCCAGCTGCCCGAAGGTTTGAAGCGAAAAGCTGCGGAGATCTCGGCAACGCTGAAAAACGAGGGATTTGAGGTCCTCATCAGCGGAGATGCCTGCTGGGGAGCCTGCGATCTGAGTCTGGATGCTTTGGAATGGGCAGATGTTCTCGTCCATGTCGGACACACCCCTGTCACCACGGAAAAAAACGTCATCTATCTCCCGTTCCAGCAGGACATCCCTCTGGAGATCCTCGAGTCAGCCGTGCCTCAACTCAGGCAGTACACATCAGTAGGTATAACGACCACGATCCAGCATGCCCATCAGACAAAAGCGATCTGCAAATGGCTCAAAGATCACGGAGTGAACGCCGTTATCGGAACGGGATCCTCGAGGACGCCTCTCGAAGGTCAGGTTCTTGGATGTACGTATGCTTCGGCAAAAAATGCAAAAGCAGAAGCATATCTGTTCATCGGCACCGGCGTTTTTCATGCGATCGGCGTATCGCTCGCTACGAAAAAACCGACCTTTGCCCTTGACCCGTTCGCCGACGGGATCCTGCAGGAGGTCTCTGCCGACCGACTCTTGCGAAAACGTTTCGCCCAGATCGAAAAGGCGAAGAGTGCGAAGACCTTCGGGATCCTGCTCTCTTCCAAGTCAGGACAGGGACGCCGCGAGCTGGCTGAACGGCTTGCCGGTCTCCACGAAAACGCCGTGATCATTCTGATCCGGGAAATCTCCGAGATGCAGCTGAGAAATCTCGGCTTCGATGCCTATGTGAACACAGCGTGCCCGAGACTTGCCTTAGACGACCAGAGCAGATTTCCCATGCCGGTCCTCTCCCCCTCTGAGTTTGAGATCGTTCTTGGAAAACGCTCCTGGGACGAGTACGCCATAGATGAAATTTTACCATGAAACTCAGACAACTTGAGATGTGTCTGCAGAAGATACAGGGATTTCGTTCGCCGAAAGCAGATATCGAACAGTACATGACCCCTGCCCCGCTTGCCGCAAGGCTTCTGCACGAAGCAGCGCTCGCCGGTGATATATGCGAAATGAAGGTCGTTGATCTCGGCTGCGGAACAGGGATGCTTTCGATCGGAGCGGCGCTTCTCGGTGCAGAGGTCACCGGCATCGATATAGATGAAGCGGCCCTGAAAATCGCCAGAAAAAATGCCGAAGCATTCGGGGTCGATATCGAATGGATCAGAATGCGGATCGACGAGACCGCAAAACCCCTTGCGGCAGACACGGTGATCATGAACCCCCCGTTTGGCGCACAAAAAGAGCATGCCGACCGGCCGTTCATCGACTTCGCTCTCCTGACGGCGCCGGTCTGTTACGGGATCTTCAACAAAGGCAGTATCCCGTTCCTTGAAGCATACACAAAAAATACCGCCGTCATCACCGCAAAAACAGCAGCTCTGCTGAATATCCCAAAACAATTCGCCTTCCACACACAGGAAAATCTGGAGATCCCTGTTGAGATCGTCCGATTAGAACGGATAGCATGAACGATACTACAAAACGCATAGCAGGCCTTGCCGCCGGCCACGGGGCAGTGGACTTTTACATCCCGGTGATCCCGGCGATACTGCCGGCACTGATCCCTCTGTTCACCGAACAGGGCATCACATCCTATGCAATGGCAGGATGCCTGTTTACCCTCCTGACCCTGACGATGGTCATTTTCCAGCCATTGACCGGCTGGATGATCGATAAGGGACGCTGGGTCCCGGGTCTCTCCTGGTGCATCCTGATGACGGGTTTTGCCGTCGCTCTCTTCGGGATCACCCAGAACTACTGGGTCCTTTTGATCATGGCAGTGATCACCGGGGCCGGAAACTCCATGTTTCACCCGAATGCCTATCAGCAGATCCATCAGTTCACCACATCGGCAAACCGGGGAACGTTCCTTTCCCTGTTCTCGGTAGGCGGATCATTCGGATACGGAGCTGCACCCCTCATCACCGGAGCTTTATTTGCCTGGGGAGGATTTCCTGCACTCATCTGGCTCGTGATTCCGGCGGTCGGAGTAGCCGTTTTGCTGAGAAAACATCAGCAGAAACCGGCGGTCCTGCCGCAAAGATCCGCGGATAACGGAGGGGTAAAACCGAAATGGAGACATGCCGCTTTGGTTCTCGGGATAAGTTCGCTTAGGACCTGGGTCTATTACGGATTCCTTGCCTTTGCTGCCGTGTATCTAACGAAATACGCTGGCGTCGATTATCTTCTGGCGACCGGGGTCGTCAGCTGCATGATCTTTGCCGGAATGTTCGGCACCCTTATTGCCGGCCCGCTTTCTGACAAGATCGGGCGAAAGGAGGTCATGTTCGCCGCCTACATCGGAGCAACGATCGCCTACTTCGGGATATTTTTCCTGTCAGGCATCGGCTCGGTCATCTCTCTTGTCATCGCCGGATTTTTTATGATGGCAACTGCTTCCGTGGAAATCGCGACGGTCCAGGAACTTATGCCCGGCAGCGTCGGCCTTGCATCCGGGATCATGATCGGTATTCCCCAGGGGCTTGCCGCGGTTTCGATCATGGTGATCGGGATCATGGCAGACACCGTCGGGATGCCGGCAGCACTTTTCACCCAGGTCTGGCTTATTGCGGCCGCCGTCATTTTGTGTGCTGCCCTTCCCTATCCGCTCAAACTGCTCAGCCCTTCCCGCAGAAAAGCTGAATAGATCAGGACGGGATCCCAACACTCCTTTTTTCCGGCTGAAAATGCATTATCCCGGCCCGGGGACACGGGGCTTTTCGCATCCAACCCGCAAACGCTATTTACCCCAATGCCCAATTCATATAATATGGAATTCAACGGTGTAATTCTTGAAGACACATATGCAGAAGGCTTCCCGGTGTGGGCTGCCCGTGTTATCATCACTGCAGTAACGAAAGAATGGGCATACAAAGCCGCAACCGAAGCAACCGGTTTTGCGACCTCGACGATCGGATGTCCCTGCGAAGCAGGAATCGAACGGTTCGTTCCGGCCTCCGAGACCCCTGACAACCGCCCCGGATATGCGGTCATGTTCTGCTGCGGAAAGAAAGCACTGAAAGAACAGGTCCTCGAGCGTATCGCAGAGTGTGTTTTAACAGCACCTACGACCGCAGTTTTTAATGGAAAAGCAGGTCTTGAAGAGATCATCCCCGTCAAACTCCACTTCTTCGGCGACGGATATGAGTCCAAGGTCGTTGTCGGCGGCATCAACTGCTGGTCGATCCCGATCATGGGCGGAGACTTCATCATCGAAGAAGAAGTCGGCGCAATCAAAGGCGTTGCCGGCGGAAACTTCCTGATCATGGGCGACTCCCAGATGTCTGCCCTTATTGCAGCACAGGCGGCAGTTGACGCGATCAGCTGTGTTCCCGGAACCATCACCCCGTTCCCCGGAGGAGTTGTCTCATCCGGTTCCAAGGTCGGCTCCAACAAATACAAGTTCATGGGCGCATCCACCAACGAAAAGTTCTGCCCCACGATCCGCGAGAAGGTCCCGGATACCGAGATCCCCGAAGGTGTCAAGGCAGTCTACGAGATCGTCATCGACGGTGTCTCCGAAGCAGCAGTAAATGAAGCAATGAAAGCAGGTGTCCAGGCAGCATGCAGAGTTCCGGGTGTCGTCAAGATCACCGCAGGAAACTACGGCGGAAACCTCGGTCCCTTTAAGTTCCACTTAAAGGACTGCATCTAACTTTTTTTAGTATTATATTAGCGCTAACGCCCAACTCTTTGTCGTAGCCGGTTTTCATCGAAGAAAGGCGATGGAATCATATATCGCATCGTTGGCAAAAAGAGACTGCTAAAAAAAGAGTTGGTCCAGGAACCGGAAAATTAACGGCGTCTTGCAGCCAGTACAACTCCGCAGGCGCCAAGTCCGGCAAGGATCCCGATAAAGGGTGCCGGCGACGAGGTCGGAGTCGGGACAACGGACTGGGACATCACAACCGTTCTCTCAACCGTCTGGCCGGTAGAAACGGTGATCGTCTCTGACCAGTCTTTATATCCGCCGTGCTGAAGAAGCACGGTGTGGGAACCTGTGGCGAGATCGTTCAGCGTGAGCGGCGTATAGCCTCTGAAGACATTATCGACATACACATCCGAGCCTGACGGATCTGAAGTGATATGCAGAGAACCGGTCGTCACGACCGGCGTTACCGGATTCATCGTCACGGAAAACGTTCTGGTCTCGCCTGAGCTCAGAACAAATGACGACGAGTAGGTGGCGTATCCGTCAAGTTTCAGCATAAGCGTGTGGGATGTTCCGGAAGTGAACGGGCCGGCCTGCATGTAATTCGGGTTCGACGGGCTGGAGTACTGGGTGTTTCCCACATACCCGCCGTCAATGTATACAGCAGCTCCGGAAGGATAGGAAGCCACCTGGATGTAGGCGTCCGCACTCTTCTGGAGATTTGCCGAGACCGACGTCGTCGAGCCTGTGTAGACAGAAGACGTGGTCGAGTAGGACGTATAACCTGCTTTCTTCACCATGACCTGATAGGTTCCCGGGTTCAGACCGATCGTAAACGGCGTATCGCCTTTGTAGACACCGTTGATGTACACGTCCGCATTCGGCGGGCTGGAGTAGACATACAGATACCCGTAGGTGACCGACGGATTTAAGGACGCAGAGACATACGCGGTCTGACCGGCAGTCACGGAGGTTGAGCCTGTCCATGAATCATACCCGGACTTATCCATACGAACACTGTGCGAACCCGCAGACACCGAAACCGTCACCGGACTCGTTCCCTTGTAGATGCCGTCAACATAGACATTGGCTCCCGAGGGACTCGAAGAGACAGAAAGGTACCCGGTCGTCTGGATCGGAGTCAAAACAGCATTGACCTGGATATAATCATCTTTTGCCGGGATCCCGGCATCATAATAATAATCATAATACCCGTTCTTCGAAACGGTTATGTAATGATGCGTAGGAGTGCCGGTCGTGTAGACGATAAAACTGTCAGGCGTAGTGATCTTGTCTCCCGTTGCCGAATCAGTGGCCGTGGCCCCGGAAGGAGACGACGTTACATAAATGGTCGCCGTATCCGAACCTATCGCTGCCGAGACCGGCAGACAAAGAAGGGAAAGGGCAGCCAAAACCGCAAGTAATGCGAGAATAGATGTTCTCATAGATAATACAACGGATTGATTGCTAAAAAATCTTTGCTCCATGCAGGGATTTCAGGAACAAAAACGCATAAGTGCATCATACCCGCTCATCCCGATCCTGACACCGGCTTTCTCTGCTGACTCTGTCATATCAACGATTTTTCCGGCAAGAAGCTCTTCGAGGGTTGAAACGCCGGTGATCCTCGCGGCCGGTATCCCGAGTTTATCAAATGTCTTCATATCGAAAAATCCGCAGCCGATGAATCCTCCGGCAGTCTTGATAAAAATCAGATTCGACCGCGGGACCGGCAGACAAAAACCCTCGAACTCTTTTCCGTTCACAACGCCCGATGCATGCCCCGGGTGGTCATACGCTAACTCCATACCTATCTATTGGCAATCACAACACTAAAACGATTCCAGAGAGAAAAGAATCATATGATTCGCGAGATACGAAAATACGGAGACCCTGTACTCTTTCAGCAGGCGGAAACGGTCGAAAAGTTCGGGGAAGAAGAGCTCGGCATTCTGACGGATATGTGGGACACCATGATCCAGAACAGATGCGTCGGCCTTTCAGCCCCCCAGATAGGCGTGTCAAAACGTCTGTTCATCGTAAACGTCGGCGGAGTAACAATCAAAGGAGCCAACCCCGAAGTCCTCAAAGAGGGAACGCTGGTTGAAGAGATGGAAGGAAGTCCGTGCATTCCGGGAGTCCAGCGGCCGGTCCGGCGGCCGGGAAAGATCATCTGCAGATATCTCGACATTTCAGGCCAGGTCATCGAAACCGAACTCAAAGGAGTGGCCGCCCGGGCATTTCTGCATGAAAAGGATCATCATGACGGGATCCTCTTTCTCGACCACTTAAAACCGATACAGAAACGCATGATCCAAAAATCCCTGGAACCATAAGTGTGCCGCCTCACTAGCCGCAAACCAAACCCTGATAACTTTTGAGAGGGAATATCTGCTGATGAATCTTATTCCCACCCGCGACGAGATACGCGAAGTCGCCGAGCAGATACGACCGTCGATCGAGAAGGTCGCCGTAAAAAAAGGCTGGGCGCTCAATGATAACAAAGATATCACTAATTCAACGATCGAAGGAATAGCCAGAAACAAACTCGTGTACGGAAAACGGTTCTGTCCCTGCCGTATCCCGACCGGGGACGCCGAGGCCGATAAAATATACCTATGCCCGTGCAGGGACTCCGCAGCAGATATCGAAGCGTTTGGTCACTGTCATTGTTATCTGTACTTCAAAAAAGAATAACATGTAACTACTCTTTCACACACTTTTGAAAATCATTCTGAAATTCCTGCGCCCGGGAAGCAAGTGATTTATAGAAGAAACAGAAATGATTAACAGATGGATAGAAAAGTGTTTTTAGGGGCGATCATAGCCCTTCTTGTGGTGGCTGCTGTTTTAACGGCAGGCTGTGTCGGCACTCAGTCCGAGAAAAAAACCTATATCGTCGGTATCGACGGGGACTACCCGCCGTACTCCTACGTTGATGAAAGCGGCAAATTCGCCGGATTCGATGTTGAATCGATCCGGTGGATCGCAGAGCAGGAAGGCTTCAATGTCGAGATCAAGGCAGTCGCCTGGGACGGAATCATTCCGGCACTCCTTGGAAACAAGATCGATATGGTCTACTCCGGAATGACGATCACTCCGGCCCGTGCAGCTCAGGTAACCTTCTCCAAACCCTACTGGAGCGTTGATCAGGGTGTCGCCGTAAAGAAAGGCTCTGCTGTCACGATGGACCAGTTCAAGGCAGGAGACGTCACGATCGGTGTGCAGAGAAGCTGTTCGGCAGATCAGTACATCCAGAGCGATGACTTCTTTGGCCAGGCAAAGTACGACCAGATGGTAAAAGACGGAAAGATCAAACTCTATGATACCTTCCCCCAGTCGATGGTCGCTCTGGAAAACGGTCTCGTGCAGACGGTCATCTTCGATGATGTAAACATCAAAGACTACATCAAAGCAAAAGATGCGATCATCATTCTCGGAACCATTCCGACCGGTGAAGAGTATGGTGTGGCTATGAGAAACGGTGATACCGAACTCCACACGCTCATCAACAACGGACTCACCAAACTGATGGCTTCCGAGAAATGGAACGAGCTTCTCGCCAAGTACATCATCGAAGCATAAGTGTGAAAACCAGCTGCCAAAAACCGGCAGCCTCTTTTTTATAATCTGACCGACATGAAATCGTCCCGTGTCACTGTGTAAAAATCAGCACCGGCAGAGCCGCCAAAAAAAATTAGTTTTTCCCAAGGATCCTTGCCGCGAAATGTCCGGCATTCTCCCCGCCGTCCACCGCCATACAGGCGACCGGGACCCCTTTTGGCATCTGGGCGATCGAAAGAAGAGCGTCCAGCCCGCCGGCGATCTTCCCGGAGACCGGGACACCGATCACCGGTTTTTTCGTCCTCGCCGCGACAACACCCGGGAGAGCCGCCGACATCCCCGCGATACAGATGAACACCAAAGCATCCGAAGACTTCACGTAAGCATCCAGCTTATCGGCATCGCGGTGAGCGGAGATGAACTGAACATCGAAGGAAATATTGTATGATTGAAGAACGGTCGTTGCCTTATCAACGATCGACTGGTCCGAAACGGAACCGGCTATAACTGCGACTTCTGGCATCTGATAAAACCTCTATGGAATTAGTATATGTATGTCTATTCTCATATATGTAACAGACTTTCCCATGTATAAAGAAACTCTGCTCATGATGCCCGGTCCCGTTCCGATGCCGGAAACGGTTCGAAATGCAATGACGAAACAGGCGATCAACCACCGAAGCAAAGAGTTCGGCGACTGCTACGCAGATATCGTTCGGACCCTCAAACCCGTCTTCGGCACCGAAAACGACATGCTCGTCCTCTCCGGATCCGGAACCGCGGGACAGGAAGCCGCCATCGGTTCGTTTGCCAAAGGCAAAAAGATCGTCTCCCTCGTCAACGGAAAGTTCGGCGAACGCCTCGGTCTCATCTCCAAACTCTACGGCGAAACGACCATGATCGAGTCCGAATGGGGACACGCCCTGGATCTCGAAGCCCTCAAACAGGAACTGGAAAACGGCGCCGAAGTCGTGACCCTCGTACATAACGAGACGTCCGCCGCGATCCTCAACCCGGCCGAAGAAGTCGGAAAACTCGCCCGGAAATACGACGCTCTCTTCATCCTCGACGCGATCACCTCGATCGGCGGAGACACCGTAAAGGCAGATGCATGGGGAGCCGACGTAACGATCGTCGGAAGCCAGAAATGTCTTGCAGCCCCTGCAGGACTTGCCGCCGTTTCCGTTTCACAAAGAGCCTGGGACAGACTTTCCGAAAACAGACCCTTCTACCTCGACTTAAAGAAAGCAAAGAAATCCGCCGACGGCAGCCCGATGGAAACACCGACCACACCGGCCGTCCCCTTATTCCTTGCACTGCGCGAAGCCTGCAGACTCATTGAAGAAGAGGGACTCGAAAACAGGATCGCACGCCACCACAAAATGTCCGGCGCCGTTCGGGCTGCCGGGGAAGCATGGGGACTTTCCCTCGTTCCCCAGGTCGATACTCTGCACAAAGCCTCGAACACCGTCACCGGATTCTTCTATCCCGAAGGCGTCGAGGATGCAAAGATCCGCGGAGCCTGCAAAAAGATGGGCATCGAGTTCGCCGGAGGCCAGGACAGATTCAAAGGCAAGATCTTCCGGATCGGCAATATGGGTATCATCGATACACCCGAGATCATCGCGACCGTTGCCGCCGTCCAGATGTGCTTCAAAAAAGCCGGGTACAAACTCGAAGGTGACGGACTTTCCGCAGCCGTCGATTTCTTATCCTAATCCCTTTTTTTCAGGCCAACATCTTTCCTTAAATATCTTGCAGAACAGACATAGAAGGTATGTTGCCTCTTTCAGAAAACATCGCTGCAGTCCCCCCGTCCGCAACGATGGCGATGAACAACCGTTCAAAAGAGATGATCTCAAACGGTATAGATGTCATCAGCCTCGCGGTCGGCGAACCTGACTTCGCTACGCCCGCACACATCACCAAGGCCGCAATCGACGCCTTACACCGGGGCGAGACCCACTATGCTCCTTCCCGCGGAATCCCCGCTCTGACCAGAGCGATAGCTGAAAAACTCAATACAGAAAACCATATACCGACCGCCCAGAACCGGATCCTTTGTACAAGCGGCGCCAAAGACGCGATAAGGATCACAATGACGGCATGCCTGAATCCCGGCGATGAAGTCATCATCCTCGACCCGGCATGGGTCTCCTATGATCCCTGTGTCACCATCGCCCGGGGAAAACCGGTCCATCACTCTCTCAACGATAATTTCCAGGTCGATGAATCCCTCTACGAAAAAATCACCGATAAAACCAAGATGATCATCGTCAACACGCCGTCGAACCCAACCGGTTCGATCCTCGGGCGGTCATCGCTCAGGATCCTTGCAGATGCTTGCATCGATCACGACCTCTACTGTCTTTCTGACGAGATCTATGAAAAACTCATCTACGGCCAGGAACATGTGTCGATGGGATCCCTGCCGGACAT
Organism: Methanocorpusculum sp. GPch4; assembly: GCF_012062385.1. Lineage (NCBI taxonomy): Archaea > Methanobacteriati > Methanobacteriota > Methanomicrobia > Methanomicrobiales > Methanocorpusculaceae > Methanocorpusculum > Methanocorpusculum sp. GPch4. The sequence goes on from NZ_SIJA01000014.1 coordinate 93,556, forward strand.
GGACGAACGCACGATCACCATCAACGGATTTTCCAAAGCCTACGCAATGACCGGATGGAGACTCGGTTATATCTCAGCTCCGGAAACCGTTATCCCGTACATGGACAAAGTCATGCAGCATTCGGTTGGAAACGTCAATACCTTTGCCATGTGGGGGGGCGTCGCTGCTCTCACCGGGGATCAGACCTGTGTTGAGTCCATGCGAAAAGAGTTCGAGGCGCGGAAAAAATATGTCATCGGCAGACTTGCCGGGATGGGGCTCAAAACCGCTCCGGCAGACGGAGCATTCTACGCATTCATCAACTGCGGAGGAGACGACGGAGCAACGGCCAACCTTTGGCTGGACAAAGCCCACGTCGCCGCCACCCCGGGATTTGCTTTCGGAGCTCCGGGCTGGATCCGCATCTCCTATGCTGCTTCCATGGAACGGCTGGAAGAGGCGCTCGACCGTATCGAATCCGTCCTCTGATCAGCAGAACCCTCTTCTTCTCCCCAATTTTTCTTCGGCGCGTACCGGGTGTCCTGCATACAGTCAGGAAGATAGGGCCCGAAAACATCGCCGATGACCGTCAAAAATAATCATGTTTATATAGAACCACTAAACAACATATTCCATACATTACTCTGTCAAAACAGGGTATAGGTGATTATACTATGTCAGCACAACTTGGCGGACAGCCAATTTTTATCCTCAAAGAAGGAGGAAACCGTACTCGCGGACGGGATGCACAGAGCATGAACATCGCAGCGGCAAAAGCCGTCGCCGGAGCCGTAAGATCGACTCTTGGTCCGAAGGGAATGGACAAGATGCTCGTCGACACCATCGGAGATGTTGTCATCACTAATGACGGTGTCACCATCCTCAAAGAGATGGACATCGAACACCCGGCAGCAAAGATGATGGTCGAGATCGCAAAGACCCAGGACGATGAAGTCGGCGACGGAACCACTACCGCAGTCATCATTGCAGGCGAACTCTTAAAGAAAGCTGAAGAGCTTCTCGAGATGGACATCCACCCGACCGTTATCACTCTCGGATACAGACAGGCAGCAGAGAAAGCACAGGAGCTTCTCAAGACCATCGCGATCGATGTCAAAGCAAAAGACACCGCGATCCTTGCAAAGATCGCCGGAACCGCGATGACCGGCAAGAACGCAGAATCCTCCAAGGACAAACTCTGTGACCTTATCGTTCGCGCTATTACCCTCGTTGCAGACGCCGACGGAACAGTCGACACTGAAAACGTCAAGGTCGAGAAGCGTGTCGGCGGCTCGATCGACGAGTCCGAGATCATCGAAGGCATGATCATCGACAAGGAACGTGTCCACCCGGGCATGCCCAAATCCGTGAAGAATGCAAAGATCCTTCTGCTCAACGCAGCCGTTGAATACAAGAAGACCGAAGTCGACGCAGAGATCTCCATCACGTCCCCAGATCAGCTCCAGATGTTCCTCGATGAAGAAGAACGCATGATCAAAGGCATCGTCGAGAAGATCAAAGCATCCGGCGCAAACGTCCTCTTCTGTCAGAAAGGTATCGACGACATCGCTCAGCACTACCTCTCCAAAGCAGGCATCTTCGCAACCCGCCGTGTAAAGAAATCCGATATGGAAAAACTTGCACGCGCAACCGGCGCAGCACTCATCTCCTCCATCGACGCGATCTCTGCAGACGAACTCGGTATTGCCGGCATCGTCGAGGAACGCAAAGTCGGCGGCGAAGAGATGATCTTCGTTGAGAAGTGCAAGAACCCCAAAGCAGTCTCCATCATCATCAAAGGCGGAACCGACCACGTTGTTGACGAGCTCGGCCGTGCACTCGAAGATGCGCTCCGTGTCGTTGCCTGTGTCGTTGAAGACAAGAAAGTCGTCGCCGGCGGAGGCGCTCCTGAAGTTGAGCTCTCCCTCAGACTCCGCGAATACGCAGCGACCCAGGGCGGACGTATCCAGCTCGCCATCGAAGCATTCGCAGGCGCACTGGAAATCATCCCGAGAACCCTTGCAGAAAACGCAGGTCTCGACCCGATCGACAAACTCGTTGAGCTCCGTGCAGCACACGAGAAAGGACACAAGACCTACGGTCTCGATGTCTTCGACGGCAAAGCAGTCGATATGTGGGAAGCAGGCGTCGTTGAGCCGCTCCGCGTAAAGACCCAGGCAATCTCCTCAGCGGCAGAAGCCGCCGTCATGATCCTCAGGATCGATGACGTCATCGCATCCGCGAAGTCGGCCGGTCCATCACCCGAAGAGATGGCCGCGATGGGCGGAGGCATGGGCGGAATGGGCGGCATGCCCCCGGGAATGATGTAAAGGCAGAAATGCCCCGGGAGAATTCTCCCTCATCTTTTTTTTCGATCATTCACGAACTTTAACTATTTTCAAACGCTAATGGTATAGTAATATCAGAGGAATTTTTCCGTGCGTCACGAAGTATTGTATCAGTATGATCTCCCGATCGAGATCCTGGATGACATTCCGCGGACCGAAGAGGTCCTGAATGTGATATACGCACGGAGTAAGGATAAATTTCTGATCCCTATCCTGCTGACCCGCCTTCGCATGCTTTGGGGATACCCTGAGCGTCAGACGGTGTACCGGATCTATGAGATGAACTATATCGATCTGCTGGAGGCGTCAGTCCGGGTGCCTGCTGCGGTCGCGCCGACTCTTACGCTGAAAACGGTGAATAACGATAAGTATGTTTTCCATAATCTCAAGAATTCTGTGGAGGAGCTGAGGGCTGCTCTGCTGACGCTGCGGGAGATGATGAATATGAAGGCGGGAAACAACTGGGAGATCGCGGCGAAACATAATCTGCTTACAGAAGAGTATCTGGTACGGCAGAGCGTGCATAAGCCGGCGGAGGGGACCGGGGAGGATGATGTTTTTGAGGAGGAGCCCCCGGCGGGATCCCGTGCCGGCAAGTCGGCGGAGAGTCTGTTTGCTGATCTTGCGGAAAGGAACGGCGCCGGAGATGCGTTTTTCGAGGAGAGGGGAGGTCAGACGGGAAAGGAGATCGAGGAAGCCAAGGCGGCCTGGGTCTCGCGGATGGTGGAGTCGGTCTCTCCCAAGCCGGAGCCGGTAAAGAAGGCAGATGAACCGGTGAATGATGTGATCGTGTTCGAGAAGGATTCGGGGAAGATGGACGATCAGTGGCATGATGAGGGGAAAGGGGATGCGATGATCCTGCCGGGAGGACGGACCCGGGTCGGGGGCGGGCGGTATAAGCATCTTGCGAACGAATCTATGGGTCTGCCGGAGGATGATGACTCGGTAGTGTATGTTTCGAAGACGGTGAGGCCGGATATCCAGAGACCCCCGGCGGCAAGACCCGTTTCGCCGGTAACGCTGGAGCCGCGTGAGGGGCTGGATGATGAGGCGATCGATAAGTCCCTTGAGGCGCTGAAGTATCTGCGGGAGAACGGGATCATCACCGAGGATGAGTATAAGAAACGGTGTCTGGGACTTTTTAAGAGGACCGGGTTGTAAATAAATAGCGGGTTGCTCCGAAGGGGCGGTCTTAGCGGAGGCGGCCCGGTCCGTCGGACCGGGCTCGGCTGAGCAAGTTTTCGAAGGAAACTTGCGATCAAGTCAATAGACTTGCGAGCAAACCGAAGGTTTGCGACAGCGGATACAGCGAAATTCTAAAAATCAGGCGGAGTATAGCTGGGTGTGGAGACAAGAGAAAAACCAACCGCGCCGATTCAAGCAAGCGAAACGATTCGGAGAGCAGATCTCTGATTTACGGTTTGCAGTTGATTTTATCTAAGGTTTCCACACACAGCCTTACACTTTCCGGATTTGATCCAGTCCAACACAACAGATATCCTGCGTAAAAAAAAAGAAAAAGATCAGAGTGCCCGCACACGGAACTCGTGCGCTGCTTTCCCCGGATCTGCTGATTCGTAGATGGCACGGCCGACGATGATCCCGTCAACATACTTTTTTACATCTTCCGGCTGTGCTCCCTGAGCTCCTACGCCGGGCGAGTAGATCTTCATCGAACCGCCGATGACCGACCGCAGCACAGCCGTCCGGTCAGGACGCGTGGCGGGGGCGATGATCCCGTCGGCCCCTGACTCCTTTGCCATCTTCGCCATTCGTTCGGCATTTGCCCCGCTCAGAAAATCAAGAGCTCCCGGGTGACTCATCTCGCAGACCACAAAGGCGCTTCCCCCGTGATCGTGGGCCCCGTCCACGATCGCCTGGAGAGAATCCGACCCGCAGAATGCATGGGTGATGATCCCGGAACATCCTGCAGCAAACACCTCTTCGCAGATAAGGGCGTTGGTGTTTGGGATGTCGGCAACTTTGAAATCGGCAATGATCGGGATGTTTGCTTTGGCAAGCTCCTTCACGATGCCAAGACCGGTCGAAAGGACCAGAGGGTAGCCGATCTTAATCGCATCCAGCTCCCCTTCGCAGGCCAGAGCGACGCGGGCTGCTTCTTCTCTCCCCTTCACGTCAAGAGCGAGCAGAAGTTCAGCCATTTATTTTCTCTCCAGCCGTTCCAGGGCGGCGGCCGCAAGGATCGGGAGTGTTATTGTGGCATCGCCGTATACGGTAACGCCTGTCCCTCCTTCCCCGATCTTACCCCAGGACTTTGCCTCGTCAAGGGTCGCTCCGGAAAGTCCGCCAAGGTCGGGGCGATCTCCGGTGAGCTGGATAACGTAGGTGAAGTCATTTGGCGTCATCAGCATGCTCTGGAGCGTGAAGTTCTTCGGGACGCCTCCGCCGACCAAAACCGCGCCGGCCTTTTTGACGTTGAAGACCTGATTCATCAGAACATGCATATCGCCGATCGCGTCGAGGATCGTCTTTTTGTGGAACTGGGAGAACATCCAGTACTGGAGACCAAGGACCGAGTCCTGAAACGCCGGGCAGTAGACGGGGACGTCATGTTTTGCTGCCGTTGCAAGAATTCCCGTGTCGAGCTGTTCACCGATCGTTTTCAAAAGGCTGCTGATCGTGACCGGCGCTTCGGGAAGTCCGCAGTAGACGTCCTGAATAAACTCTTCCAGATCCTCGAACGCATCATTCGGCAGAAAGACATCGTAGATCCGGTTTACTTCATCGTTTCTGAGTTCGACATCATCGCACTCGGCTTTACCGTGGTAGTGGTGGCAGCCGATCGCCTCGATAACGTCATGGGTGAGGTTTGCGCCCGTTGAGGTCAGCACATCGATGTGACCTTTTTCTATCAGAGTCGAGACGATCCCTCCCATTCCCGCCGGGACCATGGCTCCGGAAAGAGCGAAGAATTTGGTCATGTCAGGATCAGAAAGCATCTTTTCATAGACTTCTACTGCGTGGAAGAGACTTCCTCCGTTGTATGCTCCTGCTTTTCCCATCTCACAGACGAGTTCATTTACGGTCATGTCGCCGCGCGGGATAAACTGCTTGACCTGGGTGCTACAATGTTTATGCATGATTTTGACCTTTTGCTGGATAAGGTTGGGCGGGTATCACCATATAAGTATGTCTTGTTTTTTGCGGGGAAAGGAGGGAGGGGCAACGGATGATCCGTCACACACAATTCAGTTTCGAACAGCGGATCGACGTGACCGACCCGTCGGAAAAAACGCCTTTCATAGAGACATCCCGCTCCCCGGCAACCCCGCGGGCGGCTCCCGAAAATGTACAGGTATTATTGACAACTGCCTGCCTGGCCTCCTGATCCGAAAGCCTCACTCCTTCGATACAGATGATGACCTCGGTAAGATCCGCTGCATCCTCCCCGCAGGCGATAAAAACAACCACATCCTCGCCGACAACCGAAACCTGGGCTCCCACATCCTTTTTCAGCATAGGATTCTCTACAAACAGATTGGTCCCAAGCATTCCGGTACTCGCCAGACCCAGTATGATCACTATGAGCAGAGCTATCAGAATGATCGTCGCAGACGTCAGGGTCTTTCCTTTCCTGATTCTGGATCCGGGCCGTTTCTGCATAATACTGCCGTACTCTTCCCCGCAGCTGTCCTTTAGGACCTGCGCCGCCAATTAAGACATCCATTCGCCGGATCTATCACACCAACGGGTTTTTCTGCCGAACCAAAGCCCGGGCTCAACCGAGAATGCACTAAACCGTTATACAATCTACCAATGGAAATCAGAATGTATTAATCTTTCCGTCAGGGTAAAATCATGTAAAACAAAGAAAGAGACACAACGCCAAAAAAATATAAAAAAAATGCTCACAGAACAAATGGTGAGGGCAGCAGTATCCACACTGCTTTGTACTCCACATCCCCCACCTAACAGTATTATATGACGTTAACTGCTTTTAATCTTACCGTCTTTCCCTGAGAGAACACCCTGTTTTCTCAGGTCTGAGACGACTCCGGACAGATACTCGGCTGAAATATCATAGGAAATGACATCATCCGTCCCTTCAAGCGGAAACGCCGGGGCATCGAACGCGGCAAGCAGTTCGGCCTCGCTCTGCTTTCCTTCTGAAACGAGGGCATGGATCCGGGCGATCAAAGCCTGTTTGAAAAAGACCGCGTCCACAAACCGGGCAGCTTCGTCGTCTTCAACATCCATATTATCCAGAAGCTCGGCCAGATCCTCGATATCGGAAACGAACAGAAGCTCGGCGCCGGCGGTTATGATATACGCCGTCGCAGATGAGGTCCGGATATGGCTGCTGACCCCGGCCTCGTTCAGATCGTCTTCCATAACCCCGCTGAAGTCCGTGTAGGCATACATAACCCGGAGCTCGTTTGGATCCTTGATGTCAAGAAGCGTGTAGCATTCGTTTTCCTCTGAGACTTCCAGAAGCTCGTTATCCTCCAGGGTCCCAAGGATCATCAGTGCGTTCATGAACTTGTCGGACGCCTGTTTCTGCACATCCTCACCCATCGCATCGATGGATTCAGCCTGCGCGAGAAGCTGCGAAGGCGTTGCTTCCGTCAGGGAATCCCCGGGTTTGTGCGATGCGAAAAACTCTTCCAGGGTTTTTCTGCGTGTAAGAAGGTCTGATTTCAGTTCATCCAGATCGGCATCCTTTTCACGCGCCCCGATCAGCTCGATGAGATGCAGAATCGACGCGATCGTGCCCTCAAAATACGGCGTGCCCGAAAAGCTGTGTTCTACAGATATCCGTGACGGACATCCCTTTTCCCGGAGATACTTCTGAAATGCGGCCGCATCTTCCCGGGAATAAAAGGTGATTTTCTCTTCCAGTGTCATCTGGGTATCTGGTATGTCCTCTAAATGGTTATTAATTCTGTGTCAGTGTGACACTTGTTAACATGGAGCATATAATTTTATATCAGGAGCGCCTATAATAAAAATGCACATCAACACCACATAAAATCCGGAAATACAGTTTGGTCTCCGGGCGTGGTGAAGAGCCACGACGGGTCGGGGGCGGGACTGTTTTTTCGGGTTATTTGTATTTGGTTGTGCTGATTTAGGTGAATCACTCATGGATCTTGATACTGGTGCAACAGCCTGGGTTCTCATTTCAGCAGCATTAGTGTTGATGATGGTTCCCGCAGTCGGGCTGTTCTATGGCGGAATGGTAAGGAAGAAAAACGTCATCTCAACGATGATGCTTTCATTTACGGCACTTGCCCTTGGAATCGTTCAGTGGATCATCATCGGCTACTCGCTTGCCTTCGGCGGCGATGTGGGCGGCGTGATCGGCTGGTCTCTGGAGTATGTCGGTCTTTCGGGGATCCCGCTTGACGGCGTGACAAACGGGATACCTGATGTTCTGTTCGTCTGTTTCCAGATGATGTTTGCCTGTCTGGCACTGGCGATCCTGACATCAGGTATCGTCGGACGGGTGAAGATGTCGTCCTACATAGTCTTCGGTCTTCTTTGGCTGACACTGGTCTACGCTCCTCTTGCCCACTGGGCGTGGGGAGGGGGATGGGCAGCACAGCTCGGAGCCCTTGATTTTGCCGGAGGAACAGTCGTTCACATCAGTTCAGGATTTGCAGCGCTCGCGCTTGCTTTGGTGATAGGGAAGCGGATCGGCTACGGAAAACACATGTTCTCTCCGCACAACATTCCAATGACGCTTATCGGCGGAATGTTTCTGATCGTCGGCTGGTTCGGGTTCAACGCAGGGTCCGCCCTTGCGGCAAATGAACTCGCTGCAAGTGCGTTTCTCGTTACAGCTGCCTCAGCCGCCACCGGTGCTCTGACATGGATGGCCCTTTCCTGGAAGAGCGGAAAGCCGAGTTCGCTTGGATTTATCTCCGGTGCCCTGGCCGGTTTGGTCGGGATCACTCCGGCGGCCGGATATGTGAACGTGGTCGGCGCGATGCTGATCGGTGTTCTGACAGCGATCGTCTGTTACGCGGCTCTTACCTTCAGGATCAAGAAGGGGCTCGACGAGTCTCTCGATGCCTGGGCGATCCACGGTATGGGCGGCTTCGCCGGCGCAGTTCTGACAGGGGTCTTTGCCGTTTCCGCGATCTGCGGGGTCGGAGGACTTCTTGAAGGAAACATACAGCAGTTTGGCATTCAGGTCCTTGACGCGGTGATCGCAATGGTCTACGCCTTTGGACTGACATTTGTCCTTGGATGGATCATCAACAAGACGATGGGTCTCCGGGTCACGGAGGATGAGGAGTACATCGGTATGGACCTTGCCCAGCACGGTGAACAGGCATAAGCACAAAAGAGGTTTCACAACATGAAAATGATAACAGCGATCATCCGCCCGGAAAAGGTGGATGAGGTATTGAATGCACTTGAACAGAACAGCATCCCGGGGGTCACGATCACCGATGTTCTCGGACGCGGTGAACAGGGAGGGGTCTGTCTTCAGTACAGGGCCGGCAAAATGCAGGTGAAGACCCTCCCGAAGACCAAACTCGAGATCGTCGTCCCGGACAAAGATGTGGAGGTGTTGATAAAGATCATCCGTGAACATGCACGGACCGGTAAAAAAGGAGACGGAAGGATCTTTGTTCTGCCCGTTGAAGCGGCAGCATGGGTCAGAACCGATGAGTACATCACCGGATAAAACCCTTTTTACTCTTTCCCTTCTCTCTATCCAATCTTTTTTTAATGCTCTGATCAGTTGTCTTGATCTCTCATCCTGACCGCAGGTTTTGCCAGATGCCGTCTGGATCCGGGCGGAACTTCATACCATTTCATCTGAAGGGTTCGGGAAAGATCCGGCACCTCGCGGACTCTTGCAGAACATTCCCGACATTTGTATCCCTTGTCTTTTCCGGCAGAGGTCATCCTTCCCCCGCAGACCGGACACTTCGGGGAGACCCGCATCTTTTGTCCGGCAAGTTCCTCAGGCCGGAACTTTTCCAGATGCAGGACATCTTTCTGAAAACTGCCGCAGACGGTGATTTGATCCCCGCAGGCAAGTTCGCGGACCGAGTTCCTGAAATATTTGGTCGGTTCAAACGCAAACACGGAGATGTTCACTCCCCCGCGGGAGATCGTAAACTGCACATGACCTCCGCGGTTCGTTTTCGGCGCTGACGCCACGATCCCTGAAAACCGGTAGGATTCGCCTTCGGCCGGCCCTTCCTTTGGAAGAGGAAGAAGATGGGCGTCCGTTCCCTGATTCGTTTCCCAGATCCTGGAAAATGCCGGCTCTTCCGTCTTCAGATACCCGGCCGCTTCCTGCACCCATGCTGGGCTTTCCCCGCGGATCCCGTATAATACCGGATCTTTTCCATGCGGAACGCAGACGATCGCTCTTCGAATAAAATCCACTGTGTCCCAGGTGTGGGGAGCAGTTTTCTCTTCGGAAATAAAAAAACCCTCGTCTTCGAAGATCCGGGGGGTCCCAAGCACCTCAGCCTTTCGGTAGGCAAGACACTCGTAGGTTTTATCCGGGAGGACGGATGAAACGGCTGCAAGCGCCCCGATCAGTCCGCGGCCGTTTTTGTATCCTTTATACAGTGCATGGATCGTATCCAGCCGGGAAACCGTCTCTTGAATCGTGCAGAATCTCTGCAGAGCCTGAAAATAATACGCCGGATCCGGCGCTGACTCGACAACTACCACGCCGGGATTGGTCTTTTCACAGGAAAACTCTGCAAACCGGTCCACAAATCCGCAGGCGATTTTTAACACGGTCTCAGGGTCCCCTCCAACGATCCCGATGCAGACGGCGGCATTTCCCCGGGTCTTCCAGACAACGTTTGGATTCAGCCGGACCAGACGGCAGCTGGAGATCGTATACCCCATACGGTCCAGCTCATCAGCTATGAGTGCTCCAAGATAGGTCGTGCACATCCCGTCCGGTGAATCCGTATCGTCAAGCCCGAGTAACATAAATGATATTATTTTATAGAACCGCATTACTATTACGATTATACATCTCATGTCCAACGACAGACTCCTCCAGACCGTGGTCAGTATCCTTCTGATGACCGGATACAATGTCTCGGAACGATGTGAAATTCGTCCGAGAAGTTTCGACCTGATGACATCAAAGAGAGAGAATCTGCTCGTTATCAAAGTAGTTTCACAGATCGACAGTGTAAACGAAGACATTGCATGGGACCTGGACAAGATCGCACGCCATCTCCACGCGGTCCCGCTTATCATCGGAGAGCGCGCGCGGGATGTTGCTTTGGAGCGCGGAGCGATCTATGTCAGATACGGGATAAACGCCGTTTCGTCTGCCACCCTGTATGATTATCTTGCAGAAGGCGAACTCCCGCTTGTGTATGCTTCACCGGGAGGTCTGTACGTGAACATCGACGCTGACAGACTTCGAACCCTGCGTGAAGAACAGTCGATGTCTCTTGGCGATCTCGCCCATGCATTGGGGGTCTCCAGACGGACGATCAGCAAATACGAAGGGGGGATGGGCACGACCCTTGAGATGGCGATGAGACTCGAGGAGTTTTTCAACGACGATATCGTCATGCCGATCGATCTGCTGAATTATACGCCGGCAGAGGAGGCACGCGGCCCGGCATCCCTGCCGTCCGGCCATACAGCAGAGCCGGACGCTCTGCCAAAACGGCCGGAGGATCACCTCCGATCGATAGGGATCGACGTGCAGGAACTGAGAAGAGCGCCCTTCCACGCATTTGCGGTATTTGAAAACAAAACGATCCTTACCTGTTACGGTTCACCGCAGAAAACCGTGCAGAGGGCGGAACTTCTCGGAAACATCTCCCAGATCACCGGAACGCATTCGCTTTGCGTGGTTTCCGATTACCGCAAAGAGAAGATGATCGGCAAAACGCTGGTGATCGGCGAGGCGCGTCTGAAAGATGTGGAGGAGGGCGGAGATCTGCTGGATATGGTCACCGATGAAAAATAACACGAACTGCAGATTCGGGTCATAAAAATATTACATTTTTTTCCATCAGGTATCTGCCGTAACACTTATTAGATAACACGTGTTATTCTAATATACAGGTGAAAGACCACGCATATTCCTGATTTTCTGTTCGGCTATAGCGGACTCGGCATCCCTATCGGCATCGTATTCTGGATAATTGCCCTTGTTTTTATCGTTCTTTCGATCAACTGGGCGCGGAAAAATCTTGATGAGGCAAAAATCCCGATCCTTGCGGTCATAGCTGCAGGAATCTTTGCCCTTCAGGCTTTCAATCTCCCGACCGGGTTTGGCGTCTCGGGCCATTTGGTGGGCGGAGCGCTCGCAGCAATCATTCTCGGCTCGCCGTTTGCCGCCGTTTTTGTGCTGACGATCGTTCTGATCATCCAGGCGCTCATCTTCGGCGACGGCGGTGTTCTGGCGCTCGGCGCAAACATCGTAAATATGGGCGTGATCGGCGGATTTGTCGGATTTTACTCATATAAGGGGATCAAAGCCTTCATCCCGGCGATCCCTGCCGCCGGAGCTGCCGGGATAGCAGCCTGGCTTGCCTGCGTTCTCGCGGCCTGTTTCGCGGCGGTTGAGATCGCCCTTCTCGGCGCGGTCCCGATCGGGATCGGACTTCCGACGATGTTTGTCTACCATGCACTGATCGGTATCATCGAAGGCGTCATAACCGCGGTCGTGGTGACCCTGATCTTCACCGTCCGGCCGGAACTTACCGGAGACACAACAAAACAGCCGGTTCCGATGAAAAAAGTTCTGGCCGCCGGCCTTGTGATCGCGCTCATCATCGGCGGATCTGCGGTCTTCTTCGCTTCAAGCGACCCGGACGGGCTTGACAGCACCCTGCTTGTAAGCGGAGGCGTCAAAGAGCTCTTTGCTCCGGCAACCGGAGAGGAGATCGCTGAGGCGGAGGATCCGGTCGGCTGGTCGGCTCCGATGCCCGATTATGCGCTTGGAGAAAGTACGGCGGGAGCGATCATTGCCCTGATCATCGGGATATTTGCAGCTCTCGTTGTTATTCTTCTTGCAGCAAAGATCGTCTACTCCTCCTCGGGGAAGAGGAACTAATCCCTCTCTTTTTCATTCGAAGTATGTGTGAGTGTGCACATAATTCAGATTATGTAAGAACTCTAATATAGAGCTACGACAAATACTTCATCATGGTTGGAGAGTCGGATCTTTCACGCATAGGTATTTCACTGCCTGAGAACCTTCTGAATAAATTTGATGATATCATCGGAAAACGCGGATACTCATCACGATCCGAAGGGATCCGTGACGCGATCCGGTCTTATATCACCTATTATGAATGGATGAACGACGTGTCAGGCGAGCGTCAGGGGGTCATCACGATGGTCTATGATCATGATCACCGCGGTCTTATGGAAGCGATCACTGAGATCCAGCATTCAAACAGACATATCGTCCAGTCGACGATCCATTCTCATGTCAGCGATGAGCGCTGTCTTGAAGTCATCCTCGTCAGAGGACAGGGCGAACAGCTGAAACAGCTTGCAGAGCGCCTGATGTCCCTGAAAGGCGTCGAGTCGGTCAAACTGACAACAATAAAAACCGACTGAGATCGTCGGTCAAAATAAGACTCTCTTATTTTTTATTTTTTTGTGTGAGACGCGGCATCTATCAGCGTATTCAGCACATTTTCCAGAAACATGATCCCCCCTTCGATGCCGGCGATCGGCCGGGCGGCAATCGAGACCCGGCTCCGGTCGGGAGGAGTGATCCCGAGGAAGGAAGCAGCCGGATACGCGTTTGCTTCAAAGGTGGAGCCAAGGATCAGATCAGGACCCGCTGCGCTGATATCCCGGACGATCTTCGTCAGATCGGTCTCGCAGGGGATATGGGACGCATCACGGTTTCGTGCAAGGACGACCGGGACCTCGGCGCCGAAGTAGCGTTCCAGCATTGTTTTGGCAAACAGCGCGTAACTTTCCTGAGCGCAGACGGCGGCTACCGGCGGCTCATATTTGCGGAGATATTTGTCGCTTGAATAAAACATCTGTTCATCGGCACGCCGCCACTCCTCGAGGACCGGTTCGATATCCGCATCCGGAAACGTTTCAGCGAGGTTTGCACAGGTGTCTTTTACGTCCGTAAACAAAAACGAGCCGAGCATCGTTCCAACACCGGACGGATACGACGGATTGACCGAGACCGTGTGCAAAGCGGCCCCTTTTCGAAGATCTGCATACCTGTCTTTTGCAAGCCGAACGCCGACCGGGATATCCATAAGCCGTAAAAGCCGCTCGGCTTCGTGCAGATTTCCCCGCCAGAAAAGATCGAGAAGGGAAACGCCGTCGATGTTCACGCCGTTTCGCGAAGAATCGGTTTTGATCCCCAGGCAGTCATATGCGGTCTTTGCCCCCTCCTCGGCATTGCCGAGAAAACCTGGTGCGTCGACAAGGACGGCGTTTTTGTTTTCCAGCGCCCCGGAGAGATCTTCGCCGGTAAGCGCCGGGATGCAGGTGTTCAAAACGGCGACCGGCCGGTCGGCGGACGAAAGCCCGTCCACGACCTCTTTTAAGCGGCCGGTCGTGCCGAACACGATCTCCGATTCCAGAAGATAGGTGCAGAACAAAGGAACCTTCAGCAGTGACCGGGGATAATAATAACAGCCCGAAGAGCCGTGGATCAAGACATCCAGTCCGGAGATGCCGGCAAGAACGGAACAGGCTCCGGTCATGGCGCACGGCCAGACAGGATTCACGCAGAGACCTTTATCCATGGAGAATCGCCCTCCGCCAGAGGTAAAGCATTTTCACGGTCCCGGATACGCCGACCGGCAGATAAAACGGCAGTCTGACGTTTATTCCGTTTGGAGACTCGGTCATATCCAGACAGGCAAGCGCTTCGCGTGCAGCGGTGAGTGTCCCTTCAAACGGTTCTGCGCCGAGACAGACCCTGCTGCCTGCAAGATTTGCAAACCGTTCGAGCATTTTTTTCTGGTATTTGGTCTCCTGCAGGACAGCAGATTCGATTTTTTCCGCAGAAAGTCCGCAGGCTTTGCCGGTCTCCTGCAGAAATGAAACCGATCCTGAAAGTCCGCGGGGAAAACCGCCGACCACCGGGCGGCTGAACCATCTGCCGAGTTCCCGGCCGGCGTCAGCGCAGCGCCCGTCCCGCAAAATAAAACAGGAGACGGTGCCAAGCTTTCGAAGATCCGACACCACGGCGTTTCTGCAGAATCTGACCGAAACGGTCAGACCGAGAAGGTCGAGCAGCCGTTGTACTTCGGCGAAGTTCTCCTCGACCTCGGACTCCAGATTTTTTTCCCCGATGATCCCGACGGTTCCCGGTACCGGATCTGCAGGCTCTGCCAGAGCCGAGAGTCCGATGAGAGCGGCATTCTCTCCGTCCTTTGCACTTCCGCCGAGAAAGCCGGATGTCGGGATATAGAGCGTGCGTTCTGCATACGGGTGTTCCCGGCAGACGGCAAGACAGTCATCCCCGATCGTTTCCGGGACACAGGAGGTGACAACGATGATCAGCTCCGGCTTTTTTTCTGCCGCACGGTCGAGTGCCTGTCTGAGACAATCCTCTCCGCCGAAGATGACATCTTTGTCCGAAAGCCCGGAGACGAGTATCTCAGGAACGATTCTAGTCTCTGCTTCGTTCATCAGCGCGTGGAGCATGGAAAACGTCTGATGGGCGCAGCCTTTCGGGGCATGGACTACCGTTACTGCCCCGGGAATAAAACAGGCGACGGAAAGGGCGCCCGTGAGGGTGCACCCCCCCATCCGTGATTCAGAGATACTCTCTTGCAAGCTCTTCCAGTTCCTCCAGTGCAAGCGGGGTCGGGATCCGAAGATCGGTGTTTTCCAGAATGATCTTTGCACAGTCCCGATACACTTTTGCCTGATTTGACGCCGGATCATGTTCGATGACCGTCATCCGGTTCACCTCCGCAGCTCTTACTGAGTTGCTCCGCGGAATAAAACAGACAAGTTTTGAGCCGATCCGTTTTGCAAACTCCTCGACGAGTCCCTGTTCGTTATCCATATTTTTTGCATTGCAGATCACGCCGCCGAGCCGGCATTTTGCCGAGCTCCGCTCTGATATTCTGGCGATCGCTTTGCAGATATTGTTCGCCGCATAGAGACTCATCAGTTCTCCGCTGGTGACGAGATAGACCTCCTGGGCATATCCGTCCCGCATAGGCATGGCAAATCCTCCGCAGACGACATCGCCGAGAACGTCATATACGACAACATCCCCGTAGAGTGCCTGCATTTTTTCCAGGAGCTGAAACGTAGCGATGATCCCCCTGCCGGCACATCCGATACCCGGTTCGGGCCCTCCGGCTTCGACACAGCGGATGTTCCCAAATCCCTGATAGATGATGTCTTCACTTCTGATCTCTTTGTGATCATACATCTGCTCAAGAACGGTCGGAATCCATCGGCCATGCATAAGCATCCGTGTGCTGTCATGTTTCGGGTCGCAGCCGATCTGCATGACATCCAGCCCCATCTCCGAAAATGCCGCCGAAAGATTTGCCGATGTCGTGGATTTTCCAATACCTCCCTTTCCATAGAGGGCGATCTGTCTCATTCCCGTATATATTGATCCGCAGGATACATATAATTTGAGTTAAATCCATGCAGTCTGGGAAAGACGGCTCTTTGCGGGGAGCGTATCTTACCCTCTCTTTTTCGATCCCTTCTGGGTGTCAAACCCTCGAATGATCCCCCAGCCGAGGATGAGGGCCGGAATGATCTCCAGTCTGGCGACCCACATGACGAAGAACAGAATGATCTTTGCATAATCCGGCATCAGCGGCCCGACGACGCCGGTCGAACTGCCGTTGTTGCCAATACAGCTGCAAAGATCATAGACGGTGTTTGCAAGATTTGCCGAGAAGTACGGGTCGTGAAGAAACACGATCAGCGTTCCAACCAGAAGTAACAGATATAAGAGGATGAGCAGAAGGGATTTTGCGATCAGGCCTTCCGCATACTTTCCGTAGATGGGTTTTCCGTCATGACGCATCGGGACGACGGCTCGCGGACTCCGGAGCGTTTTTCTGAACCACCAGCCGAGAGCCTCGAACATGACCTGGATACGATTCAGTTTGATACCTCCCGATGTACTTCCCTGCCCTCCTTCGATCAAAAGAAAGATCGAGAGAAACAGGATGGGCGCCATTCCCCAGCCGGCAAAGGTCGTGTTCTGGAACCCGGTGGAGCTGACAACGGTTCCGGCCATAAAAAGACCCTCCCGCAGCGTGTCCACAAGGGGCATTCCTGATACAGAAAGTTCAACGATCAAAACCGCGGAGACCAAGAGAAAAACCCCGATGATCATGTGCAGGACACGGTCGTGCAGGATCTCCCGAAACGATCTGCTGACATAAATGATATAATAGAGCCGGAAAGGAATGGCGCCGGCGAGCATGATCGGGATCAGCACCATTTCAAGCGCCAGATTGTCAAAGTGGGTTATCCCGACAGCGTATATGCTCATACCTCCGGTCGCGATCGCGCAAAAAGCAACGTTGACGGCATCCCAGAGACTCAGGCCTGTCAGAAGGATCGCCACGATCGCGATCAGCGTTAAGATGAGATAGATCTTCCACATCTGAAAAGCGGTCGCGATCACGCTTGGCATAAATGATTCCGAGCCGCCTTCCGAACGGTAGAGGTTCTGGGTGACGAGACCTGAGCGGCTCGCGACCGTCAGCATAAAGGCGACGATCCCAAGCCCCCCGATCCACTGCATAAGGGAACGCCACAGAAGAATGGTCTTTGGCCAGTCTTCCAGGTTCGTTGTCAGGGTAAATCCTGTCCCCGTCCATGCAGACATGGATTCAAACGCAGCGTCGATAAAGGGCATGCCGGCAAAAATAAAGGGAAAACAGCCGAGAAAACCGACCAGCGCCCAGATGACCGCGGTCGCCGAGATCGAGAGACTGGCTCTCGGGGGTTTGGTGTTTTTTGGAAGGAGGTGGAGAATGCCTCCAAGGCCGAGCATCGCGGCCGTGGAACTTGCCATCCAGGGAAGGGCATACCATTCCTGGTAAAGACAGCCTACAATGATTGGAAGAAGAGTGGCGGCACCTATGAGCAGAAGCACTGACCCGATATCGCGACCGATCGCCGGAAGTTCCCTGAGGTACCCCATTTGCAGTACATTTAGGCGTTTGACAATAATAGAAGTTCCCTGAAATCAGGGGTGCGGGGATCACGTCAGTACATTATCAGAAACCCGAGAACCAGATCCGTCAGAGAAAACCCAAACAGGGCAGTCACATACCCGACCGTGATCGGGATCATAAACGGGAGCCCGTACGAGATCCAGACATTGCCGGCTTTGGCATACAGTTCGAGCTGAGAAGCATAGGTTTCCGGCTCCTCCCTCAGACTCCTGATCGCCATCGCAGACCGGTTCCTCAGAGCACGGATCGAACTGTTTGGCCGGCAGAACTTTCGGGAGATGACCCCGTTAACTTCGGTGATCTCCTCGGAGACAAAACCGAAATACTTCGTGATAGAATCTCCCGGAACCGGTTTTCCCGAGCACATAAGCCAGAACGGCGCCCGGTTTCCGGCAAAAATATTCCGCAGACAAAAAAATGCCGGAACGATCAATGCAAAAACCGCACCGTTTACAAGAGAGGACAAGGCAAGCGAAGGAAAGATCCATGCAGCGAACGGGGTTATCGGGACCGCGAGTGACAAAAGGATCATGGCTTTTCCGTCCGCCACCCCGAAAAGGCCGAAATAGGTGAAGCCGGCCATCAAGAGTGCGACAAGAACGGAGGCCGCGAACACATACGCCGCCCAGGGAGCGGAAAATGCCCCGATCCAGAACCAGATCATCAGCACAGCGCAGCCGACCGCCGCCGGATACCAGGTCACGGCATAAATCGTCCGGGTCTTCAGGTCCTGCCAGCAGGCATACAAAAAGGTGATAAGAACCAGAAGCGCCGAGATCGACAGCGGCAGTGAAAGTATCATTGATTACGATTCGATCTGAAATCAGATAAATTCAATGGGTGAGGGTTACCTCACTCATTAAAAACAGATTTTGCCACGTACTTTCCGTGGACGTAGGACGGCATGCCGGCAAGCATATAGGATACACGCAGTGCCTCTTCCACTTCATCCAGCGTAACGCCGACCATCCGGGCCCCGTTGAGCTGGGCACGCAGAGCATGATCGTCTCTCATCGCGGCCGCAATACCGATCGCAATCAGTTTTTTCTGTTTTCTCGTCAGAGAGCCGTCCGACCAGATGTAGTTGTCCAGTTTCAGAACTGCTTCATGCATCAGCGGATCGGTGTCCGCGAGTTCTTTGAAAAACACCGGAACGTGTCCGATATTGTGTTCAAGCTGCTTCATCTGCCCCTGACACCCGCAGGTGCCTTTTTTCTCTTCGTTCGACATTTAACTTCAGCGAAATATTGTCCCATAAGATAATTATTGTATCTATCGAAGCACCTTTTAATAGATTGCACGCCATATCCTTCAGCAATGAAGAAAAAGATCGTGGCCTTGTTCGGCAGCAATGTTTTCGGCGGAAACACCGACAAACTGTTAAACGAAGCGATCCGCGGCGCAGAAGAGGCCGGGTGCAGTGTTGAGAGAGTGGATGTCGTCCAGGCGAATATTTCGGGATGCAGACAGATCTATCACTGTATGGAAAAAGAGACCTGTGTCATCCGGGATGAAGCAGAGAAGTATTTTACTCTGCTTAAAGAGGCCGACGGGATCATTATCGCAACGCCTGTCATGACCTACGGGATACCGGGTCATCTGAAATCCTTCATGGACCGGTGTCAGCCGTTTTATATGGCGAAATATCACCGGAAAAACTCATTCATCACTCCTGAACACGCAAAGATCCGGAAAACTCTCTTCATCTGCATCTCCGGGATGAACACGCCGGATGTGTTCATCGGACCGGTGCTGACCGCGAAGGCATTCTGTCAGATCATCGACGCCGGATACGTCGATGAACTCCTGCAAAACGATATGGACACGATAAAAGATATTGCCACAAAACCGGAAGTGCTGAAAGCGGCATACGAAAAAGGGAGAGCCTTAGGTGAAGCAGTCACGAAAGCACGCTGAGAGATTCGATATAAAATCAGAACTCATACGGCTTGCAGACCCGAAATACCGCAGTTTTTCAAGCGGACTCATTCCGGGAGCGGACAACATTATCGGGGTTCGGATCCCGGATCTCCGGGACCTTGCAAAGAAAATCGCCGCGGGAGACTGGAAAGGATATCTCAAAGAGGCAGCTGATGACTCATTCGAAGAGATCATGCTCCAGGGACTTGTTATCGGGTATGCAAAGGCAGACCCCGGAGAGATCACCGCTGCCCTTACGTATTTTATTCCGAAGATAGACAACTGGTCGGTCTGTGATTCGGTCGTGATGGGACTCAAGATCACGAAAAAACATCAGGAGACGTTCTGGAAGTTTATCCAGCCGTATCTTGACTCGGACCGGGAGTTTTTCGTTCGGTTCGGGATCGTGATGCTGCTCTCTTATTACGTGGATGAAAAATATATCTCAGCAGTCCTGAAACGGCTGGATACGATCTCACACGACGGATATTATGTAAAAATGGCGGCCGCATGGGCGGTTTCCGTCTGTTATGTGAAGTTTCCGGAGATCACGCATGCGTATCTGGAGAACTGTTCGCTGGATGACGGAACCTATAACAAATCGATCCAGAAGATATGTGAATCCTACCGGGCGGATGAAGAGGCAAAAAATATTCTCAGAGGGATGAAGAGAAAATAAAATCAGGCTTTCATCCGCTGATCGTATGTCCGAAGGGCACGCACCATATCCACGTACCGAAACTCCGGCCAGGGGGGCACACAGAAACAGACGGCCGCTTCATTTCCGTTCGCCAGCCACGGGAGGAAGTTTGAGGTCCGTTTGTCGTTCGCCGTTCTGATGATCAGATCAACGGGCGGCATCTCCACTTCCGGATACATCCTTTCCGTCACGCAGTCCGGCGTGATCTCAGCCGGAGAAAGCTCACCGGCACGGACCTTCGCAACGATCGACTTCGTTGTCTCCAGGATCTCGTTTCGGCCGCCGTAAGCGATGGCAAAATGCAGATAATAGCGGTGATGATCCTTCGTCGCCTCCTCGACATCCCGGATCTTCTCCATGAGACGGTCATTGATAAGTGACCGGTTGCCGATGACCGTGATGTTCACCTGCTTGTCATAGATCCGCTGATCCAGGATCATCTCGGAGAACTTTTCGATAAAAAGTTCCAGCAGTTCATTCACCTCTTCGGGCGAACGCTTGAAGTTCTCTGTGGAAAAAGCGTAAAATGTGGTGTGGATCACCCCAAGCTCCTCCATCCAGTCGAAAACTTTCATCGTGGTCTCGGCCCCGGCCCGGTGACCGAACGCCGGGTCTTTTCCGCGGGCCTTTGCAAACCTCCGGTTTCCGTCCTGAATGATCGCTACATGGGTCGGGACATAGGTCAGCTGCCGGATAAGCCTGTGAACATACAGGTTCTCTGCAAAAGACCGGAGACTCACTGGGGGATCACCTCAACGATCATCCCGTTGTTTGGATACCGCTCGATGATTTTGCGCTCGCCGCCGAACTTGCGGGGGATCTTTCGCATCTGCTGCCAGTCGAGTTCGATCGTCCCGTCCTCCATCTCCTCATAATAACTTCCGGCACGAAGACACGGGATGATCATCTCGAGATCCCCGTTCACTTCCATAGAGCCGTACATCACGGTTCCGTCCTCAGTGATCATATCAAACGGCCGGGCAGAGTTCATCGCGATACGCTTGAGCCGTTCCCTGAGCTGGACGGAATCCTTGAACGTGGACGTGCAGTAATGGACTTTCGGGTGGCCGTTGATCTCGCCGGCCCATTTGGTCGAACCTTTGATCGCATTGCAGAGAGGATTTTCCGTTTCGAGTTTTCTCTCACGCATATTGTCTGCGCAGGCATCTCCCCATTCGAGCTGGTTGATATTGAAAAAGTCCACCGAGTCGAGAAGCGGGAAGAAATGCCGGAGACCCGGGAGGGAAGGCACCTCGAACCCTACCAGAAACCCCATCTTCTTCGCATCGGCGATCGACTGTACGTACGGGGAGGTCAGGATATCCTTCCAGATCTCGTGAGGAGGATGCATTCTGATCTCATCGACACAGCCGACGAGGGCGGCGAGCTCCTCTTCGGTCGGCGCCCGGCCGGTGTACATATGGATCTGGTGATCTTTGCCGAAGTGTTTTTTCAGCGCTGAGCAGAACTCAACGACACGTTCGATCTCCATCAGAGGTTCCCCTCCCGTGACACCGGTCCCGAGAGCGTCCATCATTTCTCCTTCGGCGATCGCTTCTTCCGGGGTCGTGATCTTCTGATCGTTTGCATAGATCACGTCGAGATCCTTGCGCTCTTCCGAAAGAGGGCAGTACCAGCAGGTCCTATCACACCTTCCGGTGATGAAAAGGACCAGCTTTGCCCCGATGTAACAGAGTTTGCAGCCGTCAGAGAGATTTCGCGGTTGTTTATCCTTCGCCATGATTATAACGACATCTCAAGAAGACGTTTCAGCGTCTCTTCACGGCCAAGCGCTTCCAGGAACCAGCCGAGACGCGGACCTCTGTCAGCGCCGAGGAAAGCCCGGTAGATGCCGGTAAAGACATCCTTTCCGGTAACGCCGGCTGCCTCTGCCGCATCATAGACGGCATTGTGGAGAACATCGGCTTTCCACTCGGCGCCGATGATCAGTTTTGCATATGCAGCGACGGCTGCTTTGACCTCGGTCCGTTCGCCGGCAGCGATTTCCGGCAGGGATTCGGCAAGGGCGAACTTGGCGTCTTCGGGAGCATACCGTTCAAGCCAGACCTTGGCACGGCTTGCCTGATCGAGAACGGCCTCTTTGTCGACGATCTCATATCCGCTGCGTCTGAGGATATCGAAGACGGCATCATCGGTCCGTGCGATCTGAACGACCGTCACCATATGACGGAACGGGATCGTTGTCTGGGGAGAGGCGATCCTGGAGAGTTCGAACTCGCGGGACTCACCGGCAGCGGCTGCCTTGTCATACTCGTCGATCAGACGGAGCAGGCCCATTCCCGGATCGAAAGCGATGGTCTTGTCGGGTTTGGTTTTGGCGATCAAGTAGCGGAGCACTTCGGGGGCCACGATGTCGAGCATATCACGGATCGTTAAGACGACGCCTTTTGAGGAGTGCATCTCGCCTTTTCCTTTCAAGCTGATCCATTCATATGTCACCGGAACCGGGGCATTGTAGCCGTAGATCTCTTTTGTGATGATCTTTCCGGTGTCGTAGGATCCTCCGGGTGAGGCGTGGTCTTTTCCAAACGGCTCGACCGTTACGCCGTGGACTGACCAGCGCATAGGCCAGTCGACACGCCAGACGAGTTTTCCTTCGCCTTTGGAGTAGTCAGAGACGCCTTCGTGCCCGCAGGGACATTTGTAGGTGACGGTATGGTTTTCGATATCGTGGGAGAGGATCGCCGCACGGGAAATCGTGCCGCAGGATGAACAGATCGGATAATACGGGGTCCAGCCTTCTTCGAGTTTTCTGCCGGAGACGTCTTCAAGGATCTTTTTGATATCTTCAGCATGGATGAGAGCCTGCTTAATCTGCTCGGTGAACATTCCCGAGCGGTAGGCTTCACTTGTCCGGATGATACGGGGGTGGATGTCGAGCTCTTCGATCGCCGAGAGGAAGGGGTCGAGGAAATGCTCTGCATAGCTTTTGTGTTTTCCGCAGGGACACGGGATATCGCTGACAGGCCAGCCGATATACTTCTGATATTCGTCAGAAAGGAACGGGTAGACTTTTCTGAGCGGATCGAAGTCGTCGGCAATATAGACGAGTTCTGCCTCGACTCCCCGTGAGAGGAGGGCTTTGTAGATCATATCGCCCGTCATGACCTCCCGCATATTTCCCAGATGGATGGGGCCCGAGGGGGTTATGCCGGTGGCGATCAGCTGGGGGACATCGGATGGAACCTGAGCTGCCTTTGCATCGGCCCAGTGGATCTTCTCATGTATTTTTTCTTCCATGTATTGGTACCTGCTATTAGATGTGTCTGTACGTATGTGTTTTCAAATCTGATAATACCTGATGTCCGGGAAGGGAAGATCAGTGTATGGCAAGCCCGCATTACGTCTGGAGATTAAAAAAAGAGGGGAGTTATTCGGCAGCTGCCGGTATAGCCGAATCATAGAGATTGGCAAAGAACCGGGCGGTGACGATCACGATAAACGGCATGGCTGCAACGAGCAGAACACTGCCGGCGAACGGGATGCAGAGAAGAACGAGTTCTGCGACGCTGACAATAAGACTGATGAGGATCCAGTAGCCAAGATATCTGAGCCACCCGATCCTTGCGATGATGCTGAAAAGTTCCTTGAAATGGAACGCTGCGCCGAAACTCTCTTCCTTTGCGAATTTTATGACACCCATCATTCCAACCATCATCGAGATGATCAGAAGAATGGTCGGGATAATGATCGCAACGATGATCAGATAGGCCGGATTATCCATCGGACCAAGCATCGTTATCGTGGATACAACCGTGTAGGGGATCATGTAGATGAAGAGGATGATCAGTGCGAGGATACCCTCGATAAACATCTTGCCCCAGTTGTTCAGGGCAAGTTCTCCGCCGCGGTAGACCCTCATCATAAATCCATAGATGAAGATGCTGGCAAAGATCGTGACGATCGTTCCAAGAATGAACAAAAAGACCGAGATCGAAGCGATTATGCCGAATGCCGGGTCGGTCATCATCGGCCCGGTCATCATAGCAGGATCGACCGCCGATGAAATCATCGGCGTGGCAACCATCATGAGACTTCCCATCAGGAAAATCATTCCGAGGATCAGCATGACAGTACCGGCAAACATCACCGCGTACAAAAGGATGAGGACAAACCAGCTGCCGAATGTTTTGAATGCAGTGTTTGCATACTCCATTGAATTCTGGAGGTTTTCGCTAAAACCCATTACCATAATACTAACGTATCAGTTGTTTCGACTATATATGGTTTCGCCGGCCGGTTTAAAACAAGGTATTTACTTTGACGGCTCCGGCGAGGTTTGCGCCCCCAAGCTCGGCAAAACGCAGATCAGCGCCGGTCAGATCGGCTTTCCAGAGATCCGCCCCCTCAAGATGGGCGTGCGTGAGATCAGCTCCCGTAAAGTTCACATGCCTGAGATCGGCACCTTCCAGATGGGCGTAGGAGAGATGCACGCCCGAAAGATCCAGGCCCACAAACGAGGCCTCTTCCAGATACGCGCCAAAGACCCGGGTGTCATCCGGTTTGTTCGCGATCTCGTGTGCATACCACGCGTTCCAGGAGGGGACGCCGGCTTTCAACCGTGCTACCTGGGCAGGATCGCATTTGATTTTTCCTGCCGAATCATAGACGGCAGCATCCGGGTTGGCGCCGTCGAGAACCGCCCGGGAAAGATAGGCACGCCAGAGATTTGCACCGGCAAGATTTGCATACGAGAGGTCGGCTGACTTCAGATACGAGTAGGAGAGATCGGCATTTCTCAGATTCGCAAACCTGAGATCGGCACCTTCCAAAAACCAGTAGGCAAGATCCCCGCCTTCGAGATGGGCGCCGTATGCATCCGAACTTCTCAGATACATCGTCTCTTTCAGATGAACGGCATACCACGCGTTCCAGCGGGTGAAATCCTTTTCCCCGGAACATTCACGGAGCATTGCATACTGCTTTGCATCAAACTTGGGTTTTTTCATACTTCATCACCCGGCTTTTTCTTTCCCGCCTCTTTGATGAAGATCTCATACCCGGTGATCCCGAGGATCAGAAGGACCGGACCCAAAACGAATCCCAGAAGTCCCATAGCCATAGCCCCGCCGAAAAATCCGACGAACATCAGCATGGGTCTGATCTTCACCCGCTGGCCGGTGAGTTTGGGACGGATGATAAGATCGGTCAGGACGCAGGTCAGGAAGTAGCCAAGCGTCGCGGTCAGAAGAACGCCCCGGATATCGCCGAGACACAATGCATAGACGCCGACAAAGATGATCACCATCAGCGGACCTAAGACCGGGATCAGGGCAAACAGAGCGCACATCGTGGAAAAGAAGATCTCGTGACCGTAGCCGAGCACCAGGAAAAAGCCGTATGCTAAAAAAAATGTCAGAAATGCGATGAAGACATGGACGATATAGATCGAGAAGAGGATGTCCTTGGTCTTTTTTGCCATTAAAGAGACGTTTTCCCTCGAACTCTCCGGAACGATCCCGCAAAAATCAGCCCAAACCCGGTCGCCAAAGATGATCGAGAGATAGACCAGAGCGTAAAAGAGGATGATATCGATAATAAAGGCAGGGACCATCTGTGCCGCGCTCAGAGCAAAACTTGGAAACAGGGTGAGGATGACGGTTTTTACCTCCTCGACCACACGCAGGGAAAAATCGCTGCCGTCGGTCAGATGGAGAAGATTTGTCACGGAGGTGATGATGGTTTGGAAAATGGACATGAAATACTCAAAGTCAGAGCTGATGACCACAACGATGACCGCACAGACGCCGATGATAACCGTGAGAACGAGTGTTGTCAAAATCCCGGCAGAGAGACCTGCAGGGATTTTTTTGATCATCTTTCTATGCATCGGCATAATCACGACTGCCACGGACAATGCAAGGATAAAGAGGAAGATATAGTTCCACGAGACGGCAAGGATTGCCAGAAATATCAGAGCGATCAGTATCAGGCTGAAATGATCTCTTGCATACCGGGAAAGATTCATTATATGAATAGAGGCGGCAAAGGATAATAAATTCTGGGTTAAAAAAGAGAAAGGGTAAACCAGGTTTACTCAACTGCTTTGAATGAGGAGCCGGGGATGCCGCAGATCGGGCAGCGTTCAGGGGTCCGGTCGATCTCGATGTTCCCGCAGACCGGGCAGAGGTAGATGATCTCCGCATCAAAGTCTTTGCCTCCTTTTACTGCATCAGCTGCTTCCCGATAGAGAACGGCGTGTTCCGCCTCGGCTTTCATAGCATGCGTGAACGTGACAACTGCTTCCTGTCTATCCTCGTTTTCTGCGATCGTGATAAACTTTGGATAACTTTCATTGCTTGCACGAAGTTCAGCAATTATGCCGGCCTCGATATTTTCGGCCGTGGTGCCGAGGTATCCTCCGATACTGAGAAGACGGTGTGCATGGATCTCTTCCGCCGCTGAGGTTGCACGAAAGAGTTTTGCAACATGATCATATCCTTCGCCGGCCGCTATTTTGGCAAAGGAGTTATATTTGCGGTTTACGCGGGCTTCACCGGAAAACGCACTGAGAATACAGTCGTCTGTGTTCATAATATGATACTTTGTCCAGAAATTTGATAAAGATAATGGAGGGGAGACTTTTTCAAAATGCAGATACCGCACGGTTTTCCAAAGAACAGCTGACAGCGTCTGAAAGATCCGGGATATGGAATGATGGCGAAAAGGAGGCGAGATTCAGGGTAAAAAGAAAAAAAGAGTGAATCAGATCTACTCGACTACTTTGAATGATGCGCCGGGAATGCCGCAGATCGGGCAGCGCTCGGAGGTCTTGTTGATCTCGATGTTTCCGCAGACCGGGCAGAGGTAGATGGTTTTCACATCAAAGTCTTTGCCTGCTTTCACTGCATCAAGTGCCTTCTGATAGAGAGCTGCGTGTGCCGCCTCGGCTTTCATAGCATGGGTAAAGGTGATGACCGCGTCCTGACGGTCTTCCTTTTCTGCGATCGCAACAAACTCCGGGTACATCTCATTGGTCTCGTGAAGTTCGCCGATACGTCCTGCTTCGAGGTTGGCAACTGTGCTGCCGATATATCCGCCGACACGCAGAAGTCTGCGGGCATGGATCTCTTCCGCTGCCGAAGTTGCACGGAAAAGTTTGGCAACATGATCGTATCCTTCGTCGGCTGCTGCTTCAGAGTAGGATTTATACTTGCGGTTTGCCTGGGATTCGCCGGAAAATGCTGCGTCAATACAGTCCTGAGTGTTCATACAGTATTAATTGTTCAGAAAATCGGATAAAGATTTGGGAACAAGACATTCTGCGAAACAACTATCTATACTCTTTGCCAAAAGAGAAGTAGATATGAGTCTGAAGAACACCGCAGATATCGATAAACCCCGCGAAAAACTGATCGCCAAGGGGCCGGCGAGCCTTGAACTGGAAGAACTCGTCGCAGCGATCATCGGAAGGGGGATACCCGGCTGTGACGCAGTCCAGATCGGAAAAAAGGTCGCAAAGATCCTGATGTCCAGGACCTATGAAACGATGGTTGACGATCTCTGCGAGGTGAACGGGATGGGAGAGGCGAAGGCCTGCCAGATCATAGCGGCCCTGGAACTCGCCCGACGGTTTCCCCCCCCGGTCCACCGGTTTGCGGTCATCCATAAAGCTGAGGATGTACTGCCGTTTGTTCACCAGTACCGGTATGACACGCAGGAAAACGTTGTTTCTGTCACATTGTCGGGCGCTCACGAGGTACTGAAGGTCAGACTCATTACCAAAGGTCTTCTCAATGAATCACAGATCCATCCCCGGGAGGTTTTTGCCGGAGCGATCATGGATCGGGCGGCAGCGATGATCCTGGTGCATAATCATCCGTCCGGGAACCTCCATCCAAGCAGGCAGGATCTGAAGATCACCAAGGATATGCAGGCCGCGGGAGAACTTCTCGGGATCAAACTGCTCGATCATCTGATCGTAGGACCCAAAGAAGGGTTCTGGAGCATTATGGACGAAGAGTAAAAAAGGTCAGCGTTTTGCTTTTTGGCAAACGCCGCATGCACGGCAGACCTCGACACGCGGGGTGAACTGTGCGCCTTTTTCGCAGAACGGCGGGATATCGGCGGCATCTCTTTTATAATATACATGAGGGACGAGTGATATATGCGTGTATGTCCCGACACCGACACCGATTTTTTCCGCGATGTACTCCTGGAGTTTTGCGAGAGCAAACATATTGGAACCGGCGGCAGACAGCATATCGTTGCTCCGGAAAACGATCTTCATATGGAGGTTTCCTTCTCTGACGATGCACTGAACCAGCTGAAGGCAGGGACAGTCGGCAAGTTTTGCATCGACCGGGGGACACCAGGTCACAGCGACGGCACGGCGGGAAACCGGGCTTTGCCGGAGTTTATCGATAATATAGCGGATCTGATCCTGATGGATCTCGCCGTTCTGCATAAGACCGCAGCCCCAGTCGAAAAGCCGTCCGTGATAATCATACTCAAACACCGAATCCGACCCCTCAATCAGATTTTTGGCATACTCATCCAGAAATGCTTCCTTGAATCGGGAGGAGGCTGAGACCATCGGAGAGGCAAGCGGGGTGTCCACACTGATGCAGATCTCATCGGTCTCGACGGTCTCCTCGCCGTTCTCGGTGGTCAGCAGAGAACCTTTTTCCAGGATATAACGGATAACAAGTTCATGGGCCCGTGCAAGATTCGGTGCACGAATAAGTTTCATGTAATAGAGTAGGACCTTGAGATAGATAGAGGTTGCCGATCATACTGAAACGATGAAAAAACAAGTAGCCCGTAGCAGATTCGAACTGCTGTCGAGGGATCCAGAGTCCCCCATGATTGACCACTACACTAACGGGCTAAATTACCTTAATGAATATGACATCACAGAATATTAAGATAGCGATTGGTGGGCGACCAGATAGCATTTATATCAGCCCCCACAAACAAAATACCAGTGTCAAGAGTATTCTTCAGCCCGATTTCGATCTGGGTTCTGCTGGCCCTGATCCTGGTGGTCGTACTAGGTCTGCCTCTGCTGTTTTTCGGACTGATCGGAGCAGCCCTCGGCAATCTCGGGTTTGGGTTCTGGATGATCGTGCTTTTGATCATCGCGATCATTGTCGGGAGTTTTATCAATATCCCTCTGGGAACGCTGAAGCCGCGGGATCAGAAACCAAAAGAGGAGCCTGCCAAAAGAAAACCGTCAGGACAGTATGCTCCGTCGATGTATGATAAGATGTATCGGACCGACCGGTTCGAGCCCGAACCATACACAGGCGATGCGGAACGTTCCAGCACCCGTATCTTCATCAATCTCGGCGGGGCGGTGATCCCGATCCTGATCTCTCTCTATATCATCCTGCTGGGAGCATCCGGCAGTATCTCATCA
Source organism: Methanocorpusculum sp. GPch4 (assembly GCF_012062385.1). Taxonomy (NCBI): domain Archaea; kingdom Methanobacteriati; phylum Methanobacteriota; class Methanomicrobia; order Methanomicrobiales; family Methanocorpusculaceae; genus Methanocorpusculum; species Methanocorpusculum sp. GPch4. The sequence goes on from NZ_SIJA01000014.1 coordinate 123,020, forward strand.
GACCCCTGGTATCCGGCGAAGATGATCGCCGCCCTCGCGATCACGACGGTCTGTGTGTATCTGGCGGCAAAACCTGTACGGGGGATCGGGATCGCGACACCGTTTTTTGTCGGACCGGCGGTGACGCTTGCAGCGGCTTTGATCCTTGGCGGCGGTTTTGGTCTTCCGGCGGCAGGGATCGCCTATGTGGCGGGAACGCTTGGAACCCTGATCGGCGCTGATCTCCTGCATCTTAAGGATGTTTCGGATAAGGGAGCAACGATGCTTTCGATCGGCGGAGCGGGAACGTTTGACGGCATCTTCCTTACAGGGATCATCACCGCGCTGATCGCATCGTTCTAAGTTGAGAGGGGGCTCTCATTCTTTTTTTGATAGGAGTTATGCGGCGTTGATCCAATTCGGGAAGTATTAGATCATGGTCATACTCCCAAACCACTTCCCTTCAAAATACATCTCATACCCCCCAATCCCTTCCGTTCTGACTATTCAACGGCAGATTCGCTAAGCAGAACGCTAACATGAGCCTTGAACATAAGATATTTCCACCGCGGGCCGACTCGCAAGGCAAAGCCTTGCTCAGCTAAGATCGCCGGCTATGCCGTCGATCCGCCTTCGCGCCGGAGTCGCGTCCCCGCACCCCTTAATCAGAAAAAAGGAAAGAGACGGGAGAGTATATTTGCCAACTGTCAAATTCAGGTTATTACGTCTTCTGCGTAAAATTTCCAGGCAGTTCCGCATTTATCACCGGCCACGAACAAAAACAGATGTCGATGTGCCGGCAAAAGGGAAACATCAGGATCTGTAAACTGAATACTCGCAAAAATAGGGAGTGAAGAAGAGTTAAGCGCGTTTCAGGATCGAAGAAACAGCAGTGTCGACGACAGCAAACAACTCATCTGCACTGAATGTTTCCGAATTCAGTATCAGATCATATGGCGAGAAGTCGAGGATATCGATCTCATAATACTCCATATACCGTCCGGCCTCGCAGGCCTCGCGCTCGACGGTCAGTTCATATGCCTGTTCTTCAGTAAGACCTTCGCGTGCCGCGATACGGGTCGAACGGCATTCGGGCGTGGCCCGGAGAAGGACTTTAAGATCAGCGTTCTCGACCATCCAGCCTGCAAGCCGGCCTTCGAGGATTATATCATCCGATGACTCGCCGATCTCCTTTTGTCTGGCATCTATCTCGAGATCGATCGCAGGATCGTTCTCAGCGATTTTGCCAAATGCCGCAATATCCATGTTCCGTTCTTTTGCAAGACCCCGGAACACTTCTCCTGCTGAAACATAGCGGTATCCGTACTTCTCTGCGATCGAACGGCCGAGGGTTGTCGTACCTGATCCGGGTGATCCGCTGATCGTGATCCTCACTTAGATTCCCCCGATGTTCAGGGCTTTTCTGATGATCTGAGACATGGCTAAGGAACAGAGCATATACCAGAGGATCCACAGCGGGAAGAAGCCGAGATAGACTACAAAGTAGGTGGAAAGTCCGGCGAACGGGATAACGATCGCGGTCGAGAGACTTGGATCGGCAAGCATCTGCGCTTCTGTCGGGATGTGTTCGATCAGCCAGAAGAAGATCGGGACCGTCAAAACCAGGATGTAGGCCATCGGTTTGAACTGGTTTTTGGACATCTCCATCTGATCGGCCATCATGGCCTGCTGGCGTGCCTGCATCTTTTTGATGAGTTTTTCATCGCCGGAGAGCTGGGCTTCCCGGAATTTCGCCTGGAACTCCTTCATTTTTGCCTGATTCTCATACATCTTGTCGTAATCCATGGTGTATTTCTGAATCAGGGAGGAGTAAAAACCCGTGATGGTGGCGAGGATCAGAACAAGGGCAAAGAACGGCAGACCAAGGGCCGCAAACGGACCCACAACGATGTTCACAACACCGGCGATAACCTGACGGGCTTCCTGCCAGCCATAGAGGAGCATCATGCCAAAAACTACAGCAAGGGCTATATACATACTGTATTTCTTGCTGAACTCGGCTCTGTCCATGACCAGTTACCTCAGTGTTGCTGCAAGTTCATCGACTGCCTTGTCTAAAAGGAAGTCTGCATTGGTGATGATCTTGACGGTGCAGCCGGTGAGCATTGAGTATGCAGCGGCGAAGGCACGGTTCATTTCCTGGTGTTCGGCGATGGATTTCGAACCCTCCAGATCGCGGACACGGGTTTCGTCAGAGAGTCTGCGGCCGAGGATCTGGTCGTTGTCGGTCTCGACGAGAACGATGACATCGGGCATGATCGCCGAGACGACCCACTCGGGAAGACCGGCAAGATACCCGTTCGGGGTCTTGACGGATGCGTGGGTGTCGACGATGACGTTTCCGTCGATGGCGGCGATCTTTTCAGCAGCGGTCTTCTGCAGACGTTTCTGAGCAATGCGGTCGAGTTTTCGCATCTGATCGCGGTCGGCGACGAGACCTTCGGCCTGGGCAACTTCAAACATGAAACTGCCGAAGTTGAGGTTCTGGTATTTGACACCCTCAGCGGTGATTTTATCAAATGCGGAGTTGATGACGGTGGTTTTTCCAACGCCTGGAACTCCGGTGATGATTACTTTTTTGCCTGACATGGATATTCTCTTCCTTTGGAGATAGTATCTTTAAGGTTGGGTTTTGATGCTAATAAAGGTATTTTCACGTTACCCGAGATGAAAAGAAAATCTCAGGATGAAATGAGTCAAGCAATCAGAAATAGGAAAAATAAGAGATATTTTTGGGATTTTGGTTTATTCTCTGTCGAAGAAGCCCCGCATAAACGGATACATCTCCATCATCTGCTCATTAGCGATCTGTTCATACAGACGGTAAATGATCGAGACAGTCAGCAACAGACCGGTTCCGCCGACAAAGCCGATGATACCAAGCATGTTCGCAAGAACAGACAGAAGACCGATGAACACTCCTCCGATAACAGTTACACGGGGAATGTATCTGTCCAGATAGCGTTCAAGAACGGCCGGAGACCTCCGGTAGCCGGGGATCTGCATACCTGAGTTCTGGATCTGCCGTGCGACATGCTTCGAATCGAGACCTGCCGTCTTGACCCAGAAGATTGCAAAGAGGGCGCCTCCAAGAATCATCACAGTACAGTCGATACCCACACGGATAATGACCTCCCATGCGGCATGACCGGTTCCTGTGAACGAAGAGAGCCACCACATCCAGTCCTGCGGCTGATTGATCGGAGCGAGGAACCACATCAGGCCATTAATCGGCGTTGAACTATTATACTCGCCAAGTGCAGTAAATCCAATACTCGAAAGGAACATACCGACCATCTGCACATTTGCCTGCAGCACACGGACAAGAATCATCGGCAGAACACTTGCATAGACAAGTTTTACCGGGAATCTCGATCTGGCGCCGCGGACATTTGCATGAGCGAGCGGTATCTCAATACGGGTCGATTCAACGTATACGATCACGAAGAACAGTCCCACAGTTGTTACGAGAGCCAGGAGCTGAAGACCAAAGTATTCGATAAAGTTTGAACCATCAGCGATGACCTGGAACAGTCTCGGGAAGAAACCTACAGCGAACTGATCGGTCGTTGCTTCCCAATTGAAGAATCCGTTGATAAGACCCTGGGCGACTCCTGCGACGATAAAAAGACCGACACCGGAACCGATACCCCATTTGGAGACGACCTCATCCATAAACATGACGAGAACTCCTCCAATACAGATCTGCAGGAAGATCAAAAGCATCACAAATCCGGCGTTTCCGCCGAAAAATGCTGAAACAGATGCATCAGCAGTCATCCATCCGCCCAGCACATTCGGCAGAGCTTCCAGAATGATCATGACGAAGATAAGCAGCTTCTGCAGACCCATGTAGAGTACCTGGCCGCGCTGATCTGACGTGTTGATTTTGATCAGATCAGCACCGCGGAGTAACTGCAAAACGATTGACGCGGTAACGATCGGTCCGATACCAAGATGCAGGATAGTACCTTGTGCACCAGCTAAAAGGGCACGGTAATACTCAAAAACATCGATTGATGTGGCGGAAAGACCAAACACCGGAATGTTCGTTAAAATAAAATACAGCAGCAACACCGCAGCCGTCCACATCAGTTTGTTTTTGAAGTGAACGTGGCCTTCCGGTGGCTTAACTGACGGCATACGAGCCAACAGTGGTTCCATTCGATCCAACAGTTCTCCCATGAGTTATACACCAAAAAATTATTCAGAGGTCTGGGCAGTTCCGCCCATGGCCTCAATTTTCGCAACAGCACTGGCCGAGAAGTTTTCAGCAGTGACGGCAAGTTTACGCGTAACCTTGCCTCCGCCGAGAACCTTCTCCACACCAATCTTTGCGGCGTCGAGAGTAATAACATCTCCACTTTCGGTTGCAATTCCACGGGCAACAAGATCAGGAATCATCTGATCGATGTCGCCAATATCAAGAACCTCATATGTTACAGATATCTTACTGACAAATCCGTGTTTTCCCTCGGTCTTCCCGAGAAGATACCAGCGGGTAAAGTTGTGGTCACGCCATCCGGCTGCTCCACGACCTCCGCGGTTACCTGCACCACGGCGGTTTTTGTGCGTACCTCCACCACATGTGCGGGTTCCCCGGAACTTTGAACGCTTGTTTACTGGCATGCTTATTACCTCATTTTGATCAGAAGATCATTGATCTCCGTACCGTAATAACCAAGGGCGCCGCCCTGGGTATACGTGCGTTTCGTGGTCTTGTATCCCTTTCTTGGCGGGTGCATACGAAGCACCGGCTTCAGTTCGGGGACATCTTTCATACGGATCTCACCGTTGACAAGAGCAGCGGCGAAATCTGCAATGCTTCCAAAGGAGGTTGCAGTTTTCACATACTCTTCGGTGAGCGGTTTGTTACCCGTAAGTCTTCCACGGGTGGTGAGGATAGTTGCCAGTGTGGCAGCGTCAACTTCACCGAAGGCAATGAAATCCTTTGCTTTCCGGATCATACCGAGGTACTCGGGGGTCTCAGGCACAAGAACACAGTGGTTGATGTGGTGAAGACGGAGCATCTTCAGGGTTTCCTTGATGTCACGGCGGGTATTGACCACACCGCGAACCTGAACAACGGCATACATTATTTGCGCCCTCCGATACGAATCATATTCGATTCACGAAGTGCATTGAAGGTTGCCTTTGCATAGTTCAGGGTAGTTCTGGTGTTTCCACTAGTGTAAACCCAGACATCCTGGATTCCTGCAAGGGTAAGTACTTTCTTACCAACATCACCAGTCACAAGACCGATTCCTTTCGGAGCGGGTTTGAGAGTGACGGTGACAGAGCCGGCTTTACCGGTGACCTGCATTGGTACAGAATGTTTCATACCGCAGCCGCATTCCCATGAACCGCATCCGCGGCGGACTTTGACCATGTTCAGTTTTGCATTTGTGATTGCTTTCTTGATTGCAGTTCCGACCTGGACATCTCTGCCCTGACCAAAACCGACGTAACCATTCTTGTTGCCGATGACGACCACAGCTCTGAACTTAATACGACGTCCGGAGTCAGTCATACGCTGCATCATATCGATACAGAGGACTTCGTCAACAAGATCGGGAAGCATTGCGTCAACAATACCTGCCTCTTTGATGGGCTGTCCGCTTGCAAGGATCTCATCGAAGCTTGCAAATTCGCCTGCCATGACTTTTTTGCCAAGACCGGTTACTGGAACCCATACTTCCTGCTCGTAAGCCATATTACTCCAGCTCCTTCATAATTGCGTCTTTAGTTGCCTCGACATTTTCAACGAGGTCACCAAAGCGCTCATCGTATTCAGCGATGTGGGCGCCGTTGCAGCGGTCATCGTCCGGAAGGATCGATTCTCCTACCGGGACATCGAAACCTGCTTCAACTGCACCTTTGATTGCAGCAAACACGCGTGCACCGGTCGATGCGACCTGCAGACCGAGATCTGCGATTCCGCCTTCGTAACCGGCTTTCTGGGCACGAACTGCAAACAGCATACCGGTGAGATATGCGGCAGGGGTGTTTCCGAGGTATCCTTTGTATCCGTAGTTTACCAGGTCACGGCTGTTGACGTGAACGAGGGTGTAGTCGCCGTCCATCTGGGCTGCGATGAGCTGGATAATGATGTGGCGGTTTGTTTTACGGACAACCATACGGTTTCTACCAGAAACGATTAAACGCTGGCGCTGGTAGTAATCAGTTCTGCCTTCACGGCGTCTTCTGAACTGAACGAAATATCTTCCATTAATTGCCATTGTTTACTCCCTCCTGGAGGTTACGAGCTCAACCTGTGTTTTCATGTGAGCGACGTTACGGAACTGACCGCCTGCTGCACGACGGTAAAGTCTGCGGTATTCGGTCGGTGTGATGGATCCTGCTTCGCGCTGAGCACGGAGTTCTTTACGCTGGGCACGGATCTTTTTGATCCACTGGGTCTTGGACGGAGTTCTGGCGCCTTTTGCACCGCTCCGGCGTCCCGGACCTTTTCCGTGTCCGTAGGAACGTTTGACCATACGGGCCCGGACGCGTCCGCGGGAGATGCCTTTCTTCTGGTGGGAAGAGATCGCACCCTCATCAATGAGATTGCGGATATCCTCACGGGACATTGCATTCTGGATTTCTGAGAGTTTTTCCGGGTTGAACCATACACGGTTTTCACCGCAGTCAAGAACGGATGCAGCGATTCTGCGCTGGGATGCGAGATCACTCATCTGCTTTCACCTCTTCTGCAGGTTTTGCAGCCGGTGTAACGGCAACTTTTGCTTCCTTCGGGTTCAGGATCTTGATACCGAGTTCAGCTGCTTTGTTCTGGATAACGCTGCGTTTTGCACCGCCGACAGTTGCGCCGATGCGTACTGCGGTGGTTGCCGGATCGATGGTGCTGAGCTCAGCCGGAGTAAAGACGAGAGCTTCGCGGTATCCGCTTGGATGGAATCCGCGGACTGCTTTCGGTGCTCCGAAACCTGCTTCCGGGTGTGCACCCTTTGCACGGTAATCCTTACGCTGTTTGCTGTGGAGACCTCTTGGTCTTCTCCAGCTGTCTGCCAGTTTTACTTTAGCCTGAAGGCACTGGCGTGCAAAGCGGGATGACTTCTTAGCTCCACGAGCCTGGATAAGTTTCTTGATTTCACTCGCCATGTTAGTTGCCTCTGCTGGTAATGTAAATGCCGTCCTGGAACACACGCGGGTCACGGTTTCTGACCTTGCATGCCTGTTCGACATTTGCTGCGGTGTTGCCGATCGTCTCACGGTTGATACCGGTTAAGATCAGTTCATCGCCCTGGACTTTGACTTTGACACCTTCTACGATGTTTGCATACCGTGCCTGCTTCTCACCAAGGAAGTTGCCGATCTCGAGTTTGTCGCCGGCAACCTTGACCTGGATCGGGAAGTGGTTGTACACAATTTTCATATGGTATTCGTAGCCTTCGGATACGCCTTTGCTCATGACACCAAGGTGTGCTTTGTAGGTTCCGAGCAGTGCATACACACTGCGTCTTGCGGAAGTACTTACAAGCGTGACCGAACCGTCTGCGATAGTGATATTGATCGCAGGGTGGTACATTGTGCGGGTAAGTTCGCCTTTGGATCCCTTTACGGTAACGAAATCACCGGTTTTGGTGATCGTTACGCCTTCCGGGATTTCGAAAATCAATTCTGCCATTGTTTTCACTCCTCAGAAGACGTATCCTAAAAGCTCGCCGCCGATGCCGAGCTTACGTGCCTGTTCGTGGGACATTACACCCTTGGAAGTGGTCAGGATCATAATTCCAAAGCCCTTTCCCGGAAGGTATCTGATTTCCCAGGACTCGAGGTCCTCAACTTTCACCGAGAAACGCGGCGTGATTACACCGCATTTGTTGATGCCGCCGGAGAGAGCAATCTGGAATTGACCGCCTCTTCCGTCGTCGATCTTCTCAAAGCCGGTGATGTAGCCATATTCCTGCATGACCTTAAGCATGTCACCAAAGAGGCGGCTTGCCGGTTCAACGGTCACTGCAAGTTTACCAGTGTCACCGGCATTCTTGATAGCGCTCATTGCGTCTGCGATAGGATTCTGTTTTGTCATTCTCCTTCACCTCTTAGTTCATCTTCTTAAAGCCCATGGTGGGTCCCCATTCGCGGAAGCACTGACGGCAGAAGTAAATGTTGTATCTGCGCACAAGTCCCTGCTTACGTCCGCAAAGCTGGCACTGGTTTGCACCGCGGCCATACTTTTTCTGCTGGACTTTGCCGTTGTCTTTTGCTGCCATGTTACTCCACCTCAATGCCGAAGGTCTCAGTAACGAACTTCATGGACTCTTCACGAGACATCCGAAGTTTGCTGTTGAGTTTCTTCTGCTGGATTTTTCTGCGTGCGGTTCTGGTTCCTTTCTTTTCGATGACAGCGATGATATCCATACCGTAGATACCGATCTTCGGGTCATATGCCTGGCCCGGGAAGTCGGTGTGTTCTTCGATACCGAAACCAAAGTTGCCGGTCACATCAAACTGACGGGTGTGGAGAACATTTTCCACAGCGTAGGTTTTGAGGGCCATCTCGAGGAAGTCCATTGCCTTCTTGCCGCGAAGAGTGGCTTTGCATCCGATCGGCTGTCCTTTGCGGATACCAAATGCCGGAAGCGTATTTCTGGCATAGGAACGAATCGGTTTTGCACCTTTCGTCAGATCGGCCATGATATTCTCGGCATTGACGAGACGCTCACCTGCTTCGCCGACGCCCATGTGGACGACGACTTTTGCAACGAACGGGATCTGCATATCACTCATGCATCAACACCCCAGGTTTTCAGGAAGGACTCGGTGGTTCCGATCATGTAGACATAGTCTTCAATGGTCTCAAATTTGTCGCCGTTAGCATCTTCAATGACAACACGGTTCGGCAGTGAGGAGTCCTGAGTAAGGATTTCCGCAAGCTTTCCGGTCTTCATGGTGTGCTGTCCGCCGATGATTACGACCATGTTGCCGACTGCATACGGGAAGTGCTGCTGAACGGCGAAACGGTCGTCGCCGGTGATGCCGATGACGAGTGAGTCTTTGCCTTTGCAGGTGTCTTCACCGATGAAGTTTGCACCGCTGGTTAAGTTGATCTGTGTCTTGCCGCCTTTGATGGTGGTTTTGCTGGCAACTTTAACGAGCTGGATCTTTGCTGCATCCGCGGAGATTTCGTGTTCATTGTGGCGTCCCTTCTCGTCGACAAGGATCATGTAGTGCTTGTCGATTTTCGGGAAGCTGATGATGTCAAAGACGTCGATTCCGATGTGTTCATCGGTTACGATGTGGCCATTCAGGACAACCTGACGGTCGTGCAGAATCTTTCTGACTTCTTTGGTGTTTAATGCAAACTGCATGTGGTCGCGGAGCCAGACGCCGATCGGAAGAGCCGAGCCGTCGTGCGGACCGCTTGAGGTGCTGACGACATACTTGCTTTCTTTTCTGGCGATCTGCCATGCATCCGGTGCAGTCATTCTCTTGGTTCGGGTCATTATGCCTTCACCTCAAGACGTGCAACGCGCTTTGCATCTTTGGTGTTGAGTTTGGTGATCATTATCTTGGACGGATCGAGTGGTCTTGGGACATCTTCGCCGTTGGCTTTCTTGACAGAAACTCCGTGAACAAGGACCTTCGTGTTCTTGACGTCTACGCCGTCAACAACGCCTTCGATTCCTTTGAATTCACCACGAAGTACTTTGACAGTATCGCCGGTAACAACACGGAAACTGCGCTTTCCATACTTTTCGCGAAGATCGCTTGCGAGAGGTGAGTGTAAGAATGCACCACGAATGTGAATCGGAGCATTATACCGGAACTTCCGCTGCTTTCTTGGCTGAGTGCTTGAAATACGTGCCATGTTTTCACCTTAGATAATGATGGTTGCCATTGATCCTACCTTGGGGAAACGTTCGGCAACTTCACGGGCAACCGGGCCTTTAATGTCGGTTCCGCGCGGATCGCCGTTTTCGTTCAGAAGGATCATTGCGTTCTCTTCGAAGGAGACTCTGAGGCCGTTCGGGCGACGGAATTCCTTCTTCTGACGGACAACGACTGCTCTCACGAGCTTTCTTTTCATGTCCGGAGTTCCTTTCTTGACCGTGACGGTCGCAAGGTCTCCAAGTCCCATCTTGGGCTGCCGGTTTTTGACACCATGGTAACCGAAGACGGAAACAATCTGTACAACACGGGCGCCCGTGTTGTCTGCACAAACCATCTTTGAGCCGGTCTGAAGTGCGCGCGGAATTTTGGACGTTAAGCCTCTCATTCCTTAGTCACCTCGACAACTACATAGGAGGTCGTTTTGTTCAGTGGTCTGCACTCTGCAATCTTTACCTCGTCGCCGATTTTGGCGTCAAGGCATGGAGCCATGTGTGCGTGGATTCTGGAACTGCGTTTCTCATATCTGTCATATTTCTGGACTTTATGAAGAAAGTTCCTCTCCACGACAACAGTTCCCTGCATTCGTTCGCTTACGACCTTACCGGTAATCACCTGGCCGCGCACCGGTAAGCTGCCGTGAAACGGACAATTTACATCGTCACAATCCTTTTCCGGGACTGCGACATTTAAGCCGATATTTTTTGCCATATTAACCCTCATGTCTCGCTCATACCTTGCGATATGGGCTTACGCGCATACTTACGCGCCGCGTTGGAGAAACAGACAAAGCATTGCCGTCTATTATCACCTGAACACTGTCCGGGAGGGTCACCCGGAGTAACTTACGTTGTTTCTCCAAGCACTTAATGCCATTCCCTGTGTGGATCCGAAGAGTGTTTCTGGTCTCATCGACGATGACACCGGATAGCCCTTCTTCAACCATGTTCGGTGAAGACTCCACAGATACAAAAAGACCGATGAGTTCGTGTCTGAGTATATTCTGCGGAGTGATCATAGACGAGACTTATGCCTGACGTTTGGTCTGTTCAGTCTTGATACGTGCGATAGTTCTGCGAACTTCCCGGATCTTTCCGGGGTTTTCCGGTGCACCACCGGCGCTGACTTTTCCATAGTTCTGAATCAGTTCGATCTTGAGTTTCTGCTCATTCTCGACTAATTCAGCATCGGAAAACTGGGCGACTTCTTTTGCTCTGAAGATAGCCATGTTCAGACCTCCTCAACAAATTCAGGTTCGGGTTCGGCTGCAAGTTCTGCATCGAACTCTTCAAAGATATCGGTCTCGATGACACGTGCCGGAGCAGGAGCTGCATCGGCACGGATCTCGAACTGATCAGGAAGTTTTGCTCCCGGAGGAACGATCTTGACCTGGACACCGATGATACCGAGCTTCTTGATAGCAGTTGCGTAGCCTTTCTCAACGATCGACTCTGAAGGTTCACCGGAGTGTTTGATGTAGCCTTCGACGAACTTCTGGACACGGGCACGGGCACCGGTCAGTTTTCCTGCGATAATGACTTCACAGCCAAGAGCGCCTGAGTCCATGACACGGCGGATTACGGAGGTGCCGGCCTTTCGGAAGTACCATCCGCGTTCAAGTGCGTTTGCAAGGCGTTCTGCCATGATCTGCGCGTTGAGGTTCGGGTTTGCGACCTGCTGGACCTCGACCTGGGGAGACTCGATGCCGTAGACAGTGCTGAGGTCGGTGGTCAGCTGGCGAACCAGTTTACCGCCTTTACCGATAACGATACCGGGCTTCTCTGCAAAGATCGTGACCTGGGTGCCGACAGGGGTCCGGACGATGTCCATACCTCCGTAGCCTGCACGTTTGAGTTCCTTGTTAAGGTACTGCTCGACTCTGACTTTGCGGACACCGTCTGCAACGAATTTCTTTTCGATTGTCATACTTACTGTACCTCGCGGAGGATGAGTTCAACGTTGACGGAATCTCTGTGTTTGGGAGTAGCTCTGCCCATTGCACGGGGGAAGATTCCTTTCATGCAGCGGCCTTTGTTTGCAGCGGCGTGGATGATGACCATCTTTTCCGGTGCAAGACCAGCATATTCTGCATTTTTCTGTGCGGAGCGGATTAAACGGACGTATTCGGCGGCTGCCTTGACAGGGTATCTGCCGGCTGCGGTTCCGAAGGTTTTGCCGTTTAAGCTCTTCTGGTGGCTGACGTTTCTGTTAAAACGGTGGAACGGCACTGCGCGCTTGAGGTCGATGACCTGTTCAAGGTAGGCAACTGCGTCGTCTGCCATCATATTACGGACAAGGTGAGCGATTTCAATAGCATGCTTTGGTGAGCAGCCAAGTTCGTTCGCTTTGGCACGGGCGATGTTGTCGCCGGTAAGTTTGTTGCTGTATTCTGTTCTTGCCATAACAATCACTTCAACGGAACATACTTACTCGACTTGGTTGCACCGATACCGGCACTTCCGTGGGTAACTTTCTTACGGGTCAGAGCGAACTCTCCAAAGTAGTGGAAAACTCCTTCGACCGGGATCTCTACGTTAACGAACTCCTTACCGGAGTAGATGGCAACATTCTTGCCGACCATTTCGGGGAGGATAATCATTGAACGGCTGTGGGTTCTTACACCGTCACCTTCAGCGATCTTCGCGCGAACGTCCTCTTCATCACGGGTAAATCCGCGAAGGACCTTTCTGCGTGCGCCGCTGGGCATAATAGCAAGAAGCTCGTCCATGGACATGGCTTTGAGCTGCTCGATATTGAAGCCGTGATAGGTGTATTCCTCTCGCCGCTTTGGCATTCTCTTAGTAGTTTTCTTTGCCATTTACGTTCACCTCCGGTATCCGGTTCTCCGTGCTGCAACGGATCCGACTTTTCTACCGGGTGATGCTCCACGGGCAACGGTCTTTGGTTTACCTGGGTGCTGATGTCCTCCACCACCGAATGGGTGATCGATGACGTTCATTGCGACACCACGGGTTCTTGGCCAGCGGGTTGCCGAGGTTTTCATCTTGTGATACTGTTTACCTGCTTTCAGGATCGGTTTGTCGCCGCGTCCTCCGCCAGCTACAAGGCCGACGGTTGCAAGGCATGCTTCATTGAACCATTTGGGTTTTCCTGAAGGCATTCTGACACCGACTTTACCAGCGGATTTTCCGATGATAACAGCCTGGACACCGCTTGAACGAACGAATTTGCCGCCGTCTCCGGGGCGTGCTTCGATGTTGCAGACGGCAACTCCGGTCGGGATTGCTGAAAGCGGTAACGAGTTGCCGTTTTCGACAGTGGCTTCAGGTCCCCATACGAGTTGCTGGCCAATACCGACACCTTCGGTGATCAGAGCGTATTCTTTCTTTTCAGCGATCTTACCTTCGATTTTCACGACGGCGATCGGCGTGTGACGGGCCGGATCGTGCTCGATGTCGATGACGGTTGCACGAACAGTCTGAAGTGCGGAGCCAAAGTGCTTGAGCTCTGCTTTATACTGGTGCGACGGGGCGCGGTAGGTTGGACCGCCTTTTCCACGTGACTGTGTACTGATTCTGTGTCCCATTTATCTCACCTTACACGATTCCGAGCTGAGAAAGGATTTCTTCAGCGGCGTTTTTCTCTTCGAAGGTAATGACTGCCTTCTTGTTTCCTTTAGAGGTCATCATGGTGTTGATAGAGACGATCTTCTTACCGAAGTTCTTCTCCATTGCTGCCTTGATGGATGCTTTGCCGGCTTCCTTTTCAACGATGAAGGAGAGCTGGTTTGTGTTCTCTAAAAGTACCATGGCTTTTTCTGTTACGAGGGGGTGTGCAAGTGTCATGATTAGGCCTCCCCGAACTTCTTGATTGCAGCTTCGGTCCAGACGGTCAGTCTGCCGGCGTCGGCTCCGGGTGCAAGAACATTGATGTTCAGTGCATTGACGGGGACGCAGTCGACTCCTGCGATATTGGCGCCTGCAAGGAATTCACCGGACGTCACGATAAGAGCAGACTTTGCCTGCTTATATTTGCGTCCACGTGTCTTTCCGCGGCCGGCACGGATATTTCTGGAAAGTCTTGCACGCTCAAGGTCAGCTCCAAGTCCAAGTGCCATAAGGGCGAGCTTGACTTCAGCGGTCTTGGCGATCTGCTCAAAGGAATCATCAACGATAATTGCTGCTTCGCCTTCGAATTTGTGACCGCGGGCGGCGACAAGTTCGGTGTTGACGGTAGCTGCAATGGCTGAGCGGATTGCCTTTGCTTTCTCTTTCTTGTTGATCTTCTCAACAAGGATCTTCTCTGCTTTGGGTGCGTGTGCCGGGTGACCGCCTTTTACGTTCGGTACTTTTGCAGCACGGCTTCCGTTTTTGATACGCGGGATCTTAGCTTCACCGCGTTTGGATCCCCAACCTACTGCAGAGGTGCGCAGACCTGCATACGGATCTGCCCCGTGCGGCTGGTACTGTTCGCTCTGGTAAGCGAGAATGGCCCTTTTGATAAGGTCCGGGCGGTATGCTTCATCGAAGACGGCCGGAAGTTCAATTTCATGGAGGACTGAGCCGTTAATTGCTTTTACATTTGCTTTCATCGGTCATTTCACCCCTGCTTGCTCTGAAGACTGACATATTCCACAACCGGTGCCTGAATCTTCTGTTCACCCATGCGGGTCGCAGACCGGATTCTGACAAGGCGTTTTGCCGGTCCGGGGATGCTTCCTTTGATCAGGACGTAGTTGTTACGGACAAGACCATAGTGGAGGAAGCCTCCGGCCGGGTTGATTTCATCTGCGTTCTCACCGATCTTGATGATGCGTTTGTTGAACTCAGTACGCTGCTGGAAACCCATCTGACCGGGCATTGGTACCTGCCAGCGGACGTGGTGGGGAGTCCATGGACCAAGAGTTCCGATGTGTCTTTCCTTCTTGGTTCTTGCGTGTTTTCTCTTACGAAGGGTGATGCCGAATCTTTTGACCGCGCCCTGGAATCCTTTTCCTTTGGTGATACCGGTGATGTCAGCGAACTGGCCCTCACTTAAGAGAGATTTCATATCGACATCGGTTCCAAGGATGGAAAGAGCATAGTCAAAACGTTCCTGTGCACTGCCGCCTGCAACACGGATCTCCATAAGGTCGGGGACCTTCTTTGGAATACCGGTGATCTCGGTCGGTTTAGTGTACATGAGCACCATTACTTCAACAACATCGTCAATTGCAGCATTGATCTTCTCAGTTGCTTTTGCAGCGTTGTTGGTCTTTGCTTTGGTGATTCTGCCGGAGAGTGCTTCGAGGTTTTCTGCCCAGACTTCGGTAAGCGGGTGTTTGCCGTAGGTATCTTTGACGTAAACACGAATGGCAGCAACGCTCATGGCTGGGATTTCAATAACGGTTACGGGAACCATTACTTCCTTACCTTCAGTCGGACTCTTCTTGCGATCATCGATCATGATCACGTGGGTCATACCGGCTTTGTAGCCTGCAAATCCCTGGAGCATTGGCTGCCCATTGTATGCTGGCCAGGACTGGTACTTTGGTACGATGCCCTTAGCCCGCACTTTTGGATAGTATGCAAGTGACCCGGCACGGGGTCTCACTGTTCTCATTTATTAATCAATCCTTTAGTGCCTTCTCTTGCATTATGCAAAGAAGACGTCTGCTGTGGTTGTCATCAATATGACAGCCGTTCTTTCACCGCCGGCTTCCTGGGATCCAGGAATCGACCTGCGGGACGCATTTTGTCGGTCTCTGTGTTTAACACACCCGATCACGCTGGTAAGCGCATGAGCATGTGACACATTGGACGGAAAGACGGGAGTTCAACTCACGTGTATTGCAACGTGTGAAGGCACGCAAAGCACTGCTTTGCACGCAATTGAGATTCCTTGTGGGATATCCGATTATGAACACGATAACGTCTTATCTGTTCATTTACCCGATTTGCAGTTGTATACTGCGATTTCCAAGTCTCACGAAAGAGAACCTGACTTACGACACGCTTCCTGACGTCCAGGAAAGGGCACATCATAAAGACGTTCGCCCGGCGCATCTAATCAGACCTATAGTAGGTCTTAACATCTACCGCGGGATTGCCCGCTTAGAGTTACACAATTACAAAACAAACGTGAAACCACGGTTGTTTCATACCAACTGGATATCCTCATTCAGCAGATTGTGCTGATATCAGCCTATTGAAGGCTCCTATGTTATTGGAGGAGAGAGAATATAAATTGTTGTATGGCTAAGAGAAATCAAAAAAAAAGAAATGGTACGGAGCAACTAGAAGATACACGTCACACCGTTTCGACCGACAGCCATGAGAGAGAGAGAGAGAGAGAGAGGGAGAGACACGGCGCATTACAACCGAAGAGAGGAGGATTATTAGCCGAAGTAGAGATCGCCTTCATTATTCAGATAAACGATGATGTCCTCTTTGACGTGCCGGCCCTTGATCTTCTCCGGCATATATGAAGAGATACGGTTGATCAGAGCAAGTGTATCATACCTGATCTTGATATTGAGAGGGGCAGCCGACACATAGATTATCTTGGGAGCTTCCATCAGATCAGTACCTTCGGGAAGAACACATAATTCAGTCGCATCAAGCGTGTACAAAAACTCAAGAGTTTCTTTTGCCCGGCGGATATTTTCATTCGCGGATTTTTCGATCGTGCATATGTTGGCCTTGGATGTGCCAAGTCGGTCGGCGATCTGCTGCTGCGTCATACCCTGTTTCCGGTATCGTATGACTTCCTTCTGGCGGTCAGTAAGAAGTGTATCTTTCATCAGTATTAATTCAACCTGATTAACTATAAATGATTTGATTAAACATTTCTAAGAAACGGATGTCCAATAACAGTACGCGCAGACAAAGAGAGAAGATTACAGCCCGGATTTCACAAAAAGTACGTGAGAACCCGATTATTCCCACATACTGTAGAGGAGCCATAGTAAAAATACCTAAGCATTTGATTCTGATAGATGTGAACCGGCCGAAATCACGATTATTTGGTTTGAGGGCAATGCCATTCACAAACCTTATATTGATTCTCGTCGATAAACTGATGTTCTCATTTCAAAATGAGAGGTGTATCAAATATGGTAGTTAAGGTAGGAGTTGCAAAACTCGGTAACATCGCATCAGGTGTTATGGCAGAGTTGCTTTTAGATGAGCGTGCAGACCGTGAAGACATGATGACATTCATGGCGACTTCCGGAACCAAACTGCAGAAGGAAGATGTTGACCGTGTCGTTTCAAACCTGAAAGCATGGCAGCCTGACTTCGCAATCGTTGTTTCCCCGAACGGAGTTCTCGAAGGACCAGTCGGCGCACGCGAGGACCTGAAAGCAGCAGGTATCCCGACCATCGTCATCACTGACGATGTCACGACCAAGAAAGAAGGCTGGGAAGCACTCAAGGCATCCGGCTTTGGCTACATCATCGTCAAAGCAGACGCAATGATCGGCGCCCGCCGCGAATTCCTCGACCCAGTCGAGATGGCAGACTACAACGGCAACCTCGTTAAGGTCCTTGCCCTCACCGGTGCATTCCGCAAACTCCAGATGGAGCTTGACAAAGTAATCGACCAGGTGAAAGCAGGCAAGAAGGGTGCAGAGATCGAACTCCCGAAACTTGTTCTGAACTCTGACAACTCCACCAAAGGCGAGTTCACAAACCCCTATGCACTGGCAAAAGCACGTGCAGCATACGAGATCGCATCAGCAGTTGCAGGTGTAAACGTCAAAGGCTGTTTCATGACCAAAGAGTGGACAGACTACGTACCAATCGTCACCTCCGCACACGAAATGATGCGTGCAGCAGCAGATCTTTGCGATCAGGCACGTGAACTCGAGAAGGGATGCGACGGCGTTATCCGCAAGCCGCACAAGAAGACCGGTGAGATCGTCTCCAAGGTCGCCCTTATCAGCAAGCCCGAGTAAATCGGACATCCCAATTTTACCATTTTTCTTTTTGGATCAGGGAGCGGGAATTAAAAAACCCGCCCCTATATGTAAATAATATAATCCCTTATTCAACAGCAGGAAGAAATTAAAAAAAAAGATCAGGCATTGTCTGAGATCATGTTGATGAAATACCGATGGACGGCGGGATCTTTGCCGAGCTCCGGATGGAATGACAGGACAAGCTGATTTTCTTCGCGAGCGGCGACGATGTTTCCATCAACTTGGGCAAGCACGACCACATTTTTGCCAGGGGCGGTTATCACCGGCGCACGTATGAAGGTCATCTGAATATCTCCGGTATCGGCAAACGGCGCGTATGTTTCAAAACTGCCAAGCTGCCGGCCGTAAGCATTCCGTACAGCTGTAATGTCCATCGTTGCAAGAGAGGGACGGCCGCCCTCAACATATTTTGCAAGCAGGATCAGACCTGCGCAGGTGCCCATTACCGGAGTGCCGGACAATATGAGTGAACGAAGCTTCTCATAAAGCCCAAGGTCCTGGAGGAGTTTTGACATGACCGTGCTCTCCCCTCCTGGAAGGATCAGACCATCAGGTCTTTCTTTGAGATCGGAGATATTGCGAATCTCAAACGTCTCGGCACCCAGACTTTCCAGCATCCTGATGTGTTCGATGAATGCACCCTGAAGTGCCAGAACACCGATCCTCATAACGTTATTTTCCCCGTTCCGCCATCAGGATGGAGATCTCATCAGCGTTGATGCCGACCATCGCCTCACCAAGATCTTCGGAGAGTTCGGCAAGTATTGCCGGATTATTGTAATTCGTGACAGCCTTTACTACAGCCGCTGCACGCTTAGCCGGATTGCCTGATTTGAAGATACCTGAGCCGACAAATACACCCTCGGCGCCAAGCTGCATCATGAGTGCAGCGTCTGCAGGCGTGGCAACACCGCCGGCGGCAAAGTTGACTACCGGAAGTTTGCCGTTTTCATGAACATACTGCAGAAGATGGACAGGGACCTGCATATCTTTTGCCGCAACGTAGAGTTCATCCTCACGAAGGCTGACGACACGGCGGATCTCACTGTTCAATGTGCGCATATGACGAACGGCCTGGACGATGTCGCCGGTACCTGCCTCGCCTTTGGTCCTGATCATCGTTGCACCTTCGGCGACACGGCGGAGAGCCTCGCCAAGATCACGTGCGCCGCAAACAAAAGGAACATTGAACCGGGTTTTGTCGATGTGATGGAGATCATCTGCGGGGGAGAGGACTTCACTTTCATCGATGTAGTCGATCTCGATAGCTTCCAGGATCTGCGCTTCGACAAAATGTCCTATCCGGACCTTTGCCATAACCGGGATCGATACCGCCTTCTGGATACCTTTGATCATCTTCGGGTCGCTCATACGGGAAACTCCCCCGGCGGCACGAATATCGGCAGGGATACGCTCCAGAGCCATAACAGCACAGGCTCCTGCATCCTCTGCGATCTTAGCCTGCTCCGGCGAGGTGACATCCATGATCACGCCTCCTTTCAGCATCTGTGCAAGTTCCTTGTTAAGTTTTGAACGATTTTCTGTCATGAACACTCACGGATTGTATGGTTATTATCCTTTGAAAGGCAGATGACCCATCAGTAGAATACCTTATTCAATATACCACTGACGTTATATCAGGGTTTTGGATGAATGAAAGATACTTGAGACCTTGCTGACTGGAATGCAGTTGAGCATTTTGAAATGAAATCTGAGGAATAGCGAAAATTAACGCATACATCAAGAGCCTTTTCGTAAAAAATCCGAAAGCTGAGCGGAAACTCACGGGAAAAATCTGTAAAATGATCTCCGGGAAAATTGTAAAAGAAAAAGGGTAAAATCGGCAGTGCCGAGTTTACATAATCTTGCCGAGGAGGCGGATCGAGGTCGTCATGTCGGGTCCGAGCGGGGAACCGAAGATGATCTGCGTAACGCCTGCGGCGGTAAGGTCATCGCACTTCTGGCGGATAGTGTCTGGGGTACCGCAGATGGTGAATGCTTCAATTTCTTTGTCAGTTACAAGTCCGCCGACTGCACCGAAGTCAAAGCGGGACAGTGCGTCCTTAATCTTTGCTACGTTTGCAAGGTCGAGACCGTGGCGGAGAAGAAGTGCTTCGGGAGATCCTGCTGCAATGAATGCTGCGACGATCTTTGCTGCCTTCTTTGCTTTCTTCTCATCTTTGTCGATGGAGAGTGCAGTGTATGCTCCAACATCGAATCCCTTCTTGCCGACAGAGTCGCATGCGGCTTTGATGATTGGGATTGCGACTGCGAAGTCTTTGGGGTTGGATGCGTTGATAAGTGCACCGTCGCCTTTCAGTCCTGCGAGCTCAAGAACTTTGGGTCCCTGTGCGCCGACATAGATTGGGATACCTTTCTTGCCCGGGAGTGTGACACCGGTAAGTTTGGCACCATCGTAGTCGAAGAACTGTTTGCCGTCTTTCTTAACTTCTGCACCGCTGCAGAGTGCGCGGATCTGGTCGATTGCTTCACCGAGTCTTGCGACCGGCTTTTCCGGCTGGATTGCCAGTTTCGGAAGGGTGGACAGGTCACCTGGGCCGATACCGAAGGTTGCACGTCCATCGGAGATCTCGTTAAGAGTGCAGGCAAAGGATGCCATTGCTGCCGGAGTGTCAGTGAATGCATTCATGATACCCGGACCCATCTTAAGAGAGGTCGTTGCCTGTGCTACTGCGGTTAAGACCGGGTAACAGTGGCGGTTGTTGTAGTGGTTGGTAATCCATGCAAAGTCAATGTCTTTGCTCTCTGCGAGCTGGCAGAAGTTAACTACCTGCTTGACATTTACGTTTCCTGGAACAAACTCAATTCCATAAGTCATAGTTCTTTACACCTCACGTTAAAATTGCTCTCCTCTGCTTAAATATATTCTGATTTAAAAGAGGGATTTGCGGCAGAATTCCGGCCATTTCTCTACGATCAGAAAAAAATGCGAAAAACAGGGCTTTTTGTATGCGCTCTCTATGAACGGAACGGACCTGCCGGGGATCGAACCCGGTTCTTCGGGTTCGAAGCCCGAAAGGATATCCACTACCCTACAAGTCCAGAGTCTCATATTATATTTGCGTCCGGTGCGTATTATCATATATGGTTCTTTCTTCATCGATAATCAGAACACGCATCAAAGACGGATCTCTAGGCATAGATCCGTTTGCTGAAGAATCTCTTCAGCCTTCATCCTATGATCTCAGAAGTGCCGAGGATATCATCATGAAAAAAGGTCAGCTTACCCTTGTTCCGACGATGGAGTTTGTCAGTCTCCCAAAAGATCTCTGTGCGACCCTCTGGGGAAGATCCTCTTTTGGAAGAAAAGGTGTTGTGCTTGGCGCCGGCTATATCGACCCGGGATTTCGAGGGAATCTGACGCTCTGTATGGCTAACTGCGGACCAGAGGATATCCCTGTCACCAAAGGTATGCGGGTCGTTCAGATGCTTATCCATACCGTAGAGGGGGAAGTGGAAAGTGCGTACAACGGCAATTATCAGGACAGTTTTGGCGTGGTCAAATCAAAAATTTAGGATCCCGAGCGTAAACAGCATCACCGGCAGCATGATCGCCCCCATACAAAATATCCTCGGTATGTCGGCCATACCTGGGACTAGACCCACTAGCGTGGATAATATCAGGATCAAAACGCCGAAGTGACCGCAAAAGATCACTGTCATCCCCACAAGAAAGAGCAAGACGCCACGGGCAATGATCTTCTGATCCAGATGCATGATCACACGGCTGAGTTTCGAGGAGGAGACCGTGACGAGATAGCCGGCCAAAGCAGCGGCGCCGGCTGCCAGGACCAGCAGATATACCGACGGAAGATCGAAAGAGGCAAGCGTGACCATAGCCCCCGAACGCATCCTCCCCAAAGCATACAAAGCGGCAAGACCCAAAACGGCATTTGCCGTATTCGCTGCAGATGTTGATACAAGATACTCGCGCGGATCCATCTTTTCCGAACTTCTTCTGACCGCGAGCAGAGCGTTCGCGGTACCGCTTGAAAATCCGGGAAGCCAGCCGACGATCGCTCCGGCGAAAGCGCCTTTGATACCGTTTCCAATGATCGATCCCTGTGAGATCATAAGTCCGGAAAATGTCTGCTCGGCAGGTTTTGACAGAGCCCTCATCGACGTAAGAAGAACAGGGATCCCGAAAAGACCGGTCAATAGCGGGAGCAGGATCTCACCTATGCCAAAGACGCCGAAGGAAAAGTAGGAAAAACGCATTGCATATATGCCAAGAAGACCGGACACAAGAAAAACGGCAAAGGACCAGGAAGGAGCTTTGCTGAATACGATCAGAAGTCCGGCTGCAAGCAGGATGACAAGACCAACGCCCCAGTCGACATACTCCTGAACCGAGGGAAGGAAGATCATAAAGAGAGCAAATAACGGAAGACAGAAGACAAAACCCCACAGACTGCCAAGAGCTGAAACTCTGACCGCCTCTTCGCCGTTTCCCATAAGACAGAGATTGTGAGCAGGAAGCACGGAAAGTACGGTGTCCGGATCGGGAACGCCCAAAAAAGTGGACGGAAGAATGTCAGCAAACGTATAAACCACCATCATCGACACGATCATCACAGAGATGCCATCGATGCCGAATACAACGATAAGAGGCACTGAGCATGCCGCGAGAAGCCCGGCGAGGGTGTTTGAATGGATGCCGGGCACAAAACCTGCGATAATGCCCAGGGTGACACCTGTGAAAAATCCGGCAACAACACCCAGCATACTAGTGATTTATACACAACGCCTATTAAATCTAACAGTCCAATAATCTCATATATGTTAATCGCCATAACCCGTCATACGGGGGCTTTAGAGGACGCTGCCCTTTGTGAAAGGTACAACCATAAAGCAAAGGTTGTATCGCCCATAAAACCGGTCAAAGATCTGGAGGTCATCGGCAAGTTCCTCAAAGCTGCAAATGAGGAGGAGTTCGACGCCGTCTTTTTCCCGAATGCATATGTCGCAGAAAAACTTGGGCCCTGTATCGACCCGAAAATCGCATCCAGGGTCAGAATAATAGGGAACGGACCGCAAACCGCAAGAATTCTGCATAATATCGGTCTCGCTGCAGAGATGCTGCCGTTTTTCTACACAAAAGACCTCGTGATGTACCTTGATCGTTGGATCCGCGGAAAAAAGATCGGGATCCCGCGAGCAGGAAACACCTATCCGAAACTTACCGCAGACATACAGCGGGCAGGAGGAATACCTGCAGAATACAAATGCTATGATGTTGAGAAGACGGATGAAGTCATGGACCTGACAGGAGTCGGTGCGATTTTATTCACGAGTCCTGTGGCATTCAGACTGGCCATACTTCCAAAAATGGAAAATATCATTCAGATGGCAATCGGTGAAGAAACAGCACACGAGATGATGTACGGGGGGGATGCCCCTTCCGTAATAGGAGACGGGTCGATCGAAGGGACACTGAAAGCTTTGAATGCCTATCTGGTGACGGAGAGCCACTGATGGGATACACGGGGGTCATTCTGGTCGATAAACCTCGCGGACCCACCAGCCACCAGGTTGCGGCCTGGGTCGGCAAAATGCTGAAGTCGGATGTCGGCCATTCGGGAACGCTGGACCCGATGGTCTCGGGGGTCCTTGTTGTCATGCTTGGAAAAGCAGTTCGGCTCGCCCCCCTTCTGCTTCAGCATGAAAAAGAGTATGTGGCGTGTATGCGCCTGCATGCGGATATGCCCCGTGAGCGCGTTGAAGAGGTCGTAAAGCAGTTCACCGGCAGAGTGTATCAGCGGCCACCCAGACGATCGGCAGTGAAGCGTGCGCTTCGGATACGGGTCATCTACAGAATCGAACTACTCGACATGCAGGACAGACTGGTTCTGTTAAAGATCCGGTGCGAAGCGGGAACCTATATCAGATCGGTCTGTGTTCACATCGGCAATGTCCTCGGATGCGGAGGCCAGATGGTAGAACTGCGCAGAACGAAATCCGGCGGGTTCTCATCAGACGAGGCGCACACCCTTCATGAACTAAGAGATGCCGTGGAGATGGATGAGAAAGAAAAACTTGCAGCGATGATCCTTGCGCCGGAACGGGCGATCGGAGATATCCCGAAGATCGTCATAAGAGACAACGCAGCAAAAGCAGTGGCAAATGGAGCGATGCTCGCCGGCGTCGGAGCTTTATCGGTGGAAAAATTCTCACGCGGCCAGAGTGTTGCTCTGGTCACGCAAAGCGGGATGCTCATCGCGCTTGCTGATTCACTGTTCGATTCGGACAAGATCGTCTGCGGAAGCCCCGGCCTGATCGCGAAATCGACACGCGTGTTCGCCAGGCCCGACTCAGTAAGTTAATAAAGGCAGAGAACACATCTTTTATGCTAGTTTTTATGCTGAGGTAGTCTAGCGGTAGGGCGCGGGCCTGGAAAGCCCGTGAGGCGAAAGTCTCTCGGGAGTTCAAATCTCCCCCTCAGCGTTCTTGTTTTAGAGTCGTTTTCCAATGGATTCAGCTGCGCCGAGGACGGCGTGCATATCAGGTTTCAGGATCGCTACGGGAACATCGACCATTTTTTCGATAAGAGAGGCAAGGATCGGAGCACAGATAATGCCGGCTGCCCCGTCGTTTCGTGCTCGTACGGCCACAATAAGACAGTCTTCAAGAGAGTTGGCTGCATACCCTTTGATCCTGTACTCTGTCCCGTTTGCCAGGATCTTTACCCCTTCGTTCTCGTCGAGGAGGAACTTTGCCGCAATCAATGCGATGAATTTGCCGTGACGGGGAGAGAAGGCTGCAACGATTTTTTTCACGGTAGAAAGCCTTGGATCGCGCTCGCCTGAGGCAATTTTATACAAGGTGACCGCAGGTATCCCGGTCATTTCCGAAAGCTGGCGAATGCTTAGACCCCGGCGGTCAAGTTCTTCGGACAAAGCAGTCCGAAAATCGATCTCAAATATTCTCTGCTCAAACATACTGCTCTATCATAGTATATACTATTGGATAAATAATCTCATGCATCATCTCATACCACAGACCGCGTGAAAGCATCTGGACACCGGGGTTTCTTTTGGAAACTTAGTGTTACTTTTATTACAGGGCGGATCGTATCATGAACACATGGAGAAGCTGGAAAAATCTGATCACACGACCGTATGTTTTTGCCCGATGCATGGAATACTTGACACGATCAGTAAAAAATGGGCACTCATGATCATCGCAGTGATAGGAAACTCAGGGTGTGCAGGATTTAATGAGCTGAAGCGCGAACTGGGCAACGTCAGTTCAAAAACCCTTTCGGTGACCCTGAGAGACCTGGAAGAAAGAAACCTGATCGACCGCAGAATATTGGACACCAGCCCCCCGGCCGTCAGATATTATCTGACCGTCACGGGATGGGAGCTGCGCGAACTTCTGATCCCGCTTCTTACATGGGTGATCAAAAACGGCGGACATGCGGAAGAAGGATGTCCGATCCACATCCACATGGAACCTAAATCCGCTGAACAGAAAAAAGCAGAAGGATTTGTTCTGGAAGAGTGAAAAGATCAGATCTGCTTTTTTTTCTTTGCTTCCACTTTTCCGTCGATGTTTTTTGGAAGAGGGATCGAGGTCACGCGGATCGGCTGGTCGACATCTTTTGCGACCCTGGTCTTTGACATTTTAATATCTGCAGAGTCATCCTTTGCCCGTTTGGAACTTCCGGCCTTTACCGATCCGACGGTGTCATTAGGGCGTGTGTATGATGACATCCGGATCTGTTCGTCCGCTTCCTTCGGGCGCCGGGTATCAGCCATCCGGATCTGCCCGTCAGTCTCCTTCGGGCGCTGCTGAGAAGCCATTTTCATTACCGAACCTTCCAGAACTCCTGATGACGATCTTTCAGATCTTTTCGCCGGTCCGGCCGCAGAAATTTTTCCGCCGTCATACGTCTCCCGGGGTTTGTCATTACCGCCGACATTTGCCTTGCCTGAAAGAACGCCGTCCTCCTTCTTGTCACGTTTCGGAAGAGGGATGCTGGTATCGATCTTTTGTGTTTTTTTCGCAGCGCCGACAGCGATCTGCGGATCCTTTTTCTTTGGAGATTGTTTTTTGGGAGGGGCCGCTGCCGGAGTTTTTGCCCGGATGATCACCGGCTCGATCTCAAAAAGATCGTCCTCCTGGTCGGGTGTAGATTCTACTGCGATGCGTTCTTCAAAAATATCCTCGTCTGCATATTCCATAAAATCACCATGTTCCCCATATCCGTCCGATCCCTGCGGCAGTTGTCCAAGATCGACCAGGTCATCTTCGAAGATGACCTCGTCCTTTGCCATTGCCAGAAGAGGGATATCGGATGTTTCGATCTCTTCACAACCATAGACTTTGTTCTGCTCTGCTTGATAGACCATCCGTATCTCATCAAGTTCGGCGACCCGGGGAACATTTTGTATGCCGGCAAGAACGATGATGACACCAACAAATTTCGTGGATTTGACCGGATAGTCGCCGGCACGCATCTCAAGCCCGCGAATGCTGCGGTCGATCCATTTTCGCACGGTCTGGAATCCTTTCATAGAGAGTTCCTTTGAGGGGCCGGAGATGAGGATCAGAGCTTTTTCTGCCGAGGTGAGATCGCAGGGGACCGAGACCTCCTCATACACCGCTTTTTTTGCAAGTTCCACGATACGGGAGGTCCGAAGATGGCCTTCATTGAGGAGATACTCCTCGACTCTCAGTCGTTTCATGAAACTCGACCAGGCGGTCGGCAGTTTTTCCACCGCATAGCCGATGGATACCAGATCCATGCCGGTGAGAGTGTTCAGGATCTCTCCGGCATCCAAAACGACTTCGGCAGACTCAACGCCTCTGAGGCCGAACTCGCCTGCACGAAGAAGCAGGCCAACTCTGGCAGCAAGATCCTCATTCAGCCGGGCGTAGAGCTGTTCGATCGTTGGTTTCGAAGCTGCCGGATCCTTTTCCGCAGCGAGGGAGATGTCCTGGGTGATCTTGGTATACCAGGTTTCGTTGTCGAAGAGCAGAGAAGCGCTCGTAACTTTCCGGATGGCGGCGAGCGTCTCGGAGGCATGGGCGGAGACTTTGATCCCTTCGTTTCTTCCAGGAAGGGTCAGAATCGTAAAAACCGGATCGGGAAATGCAGCGCTGAGCTGGTTGACAAAATCCGGCACAAGCTCGGCCATTCTGCCGCCAAGTCCGGCACATACAAAAATCGCGTCGACTTCGTCGACTCCCGCATCCTGAAAACAGCTGGCGAGATGCCCGGTGTCAAAATCAGAACCGCGATCGTACACTTCTTTCACCGGGTCGATGGGCGTTAATACGGTCCGGTTGGCTGCCGGGATCCCGGTGAGCCGGTTGATGAGATCGCGATCCGAGTCAAAGGCATATGAGCGGACGCTTTTCACGCCGCTTTTGGCATCCTGACGTGCCAACGTCTCAACGATCCGGCATCCCGCACCTCCGACTCCTATTAGTAACGCCCGCATCTGTATGTTTGTATTATTCCCCTTGCAAAGATATAATGTTTATAGAAAATATCACAGTGAATCCTTTCTGCCTGATGCAGGCGAACGGGATTTTCCGGATTTTTTTGTCCGGTGTCTTTTTCCGGCGGTAACGAGGATCAGGAGAAGGATCACAATGATGATGCCAAGAGCAGCAATGCCGATGAACGTGGTCGGCAGATTCTCCGATAAGGTGAGGGTGACTTTGTTGTCCGTATCGGCACGGACAAGGTAGGTGAGATCGGTTCCGGTGTATCCTTCGGCAGACGCGGAAAGCACAAGCGTTGTTCCGGGTTTGATGTTGGATGTGTAGGTTCCGTTGAGGGAGGTGAGGCCGGCTGCAGTTTTGTCGAAGTAGACGATCGCCCCGGAAACCGGTTTTTCATGAGCAGTCACCAGAATCGTGAGAGGAACAACGGCGTAGGCAAGTTCGATGATGATATCGGGATCGGCAGAGGTGAGATAAAGCGCCTGTTCGTTTGATACGTATCCCTCTTTTTCAATAGTCAGCGTATAGTTTCCTGATGTGCAGGTTGGAAGCTGAGCACGCCCGTAGGAGTCCGAGTAAGCGGCGATCTTTTTATTGAGATAGACGGCGGCTCCAGAGACGGGAAGCTTCGCTTCATTGTAGATAAGGATCAGCGGCGTTAACCGGGAGGTGGTGAGAGGTATCGTCAGAGAGGTCTGGTCTGTGCCGATGTACTGTGATGAACTGTAGGGATCATACGATCCGGCAGTGACTTCGATCAGGTGATACGACCCTTTTTCGATGCCGACGTGCAGAAGTCCGGCGCTGTTGGTTGTGCCTGACGCTTTTCCGTCTATGTTTATTACCGCTCCGGCGACCGCTGCGCCGTTTTCATCGGTGATCTTGATGGAGACGGGTGTTTCCGAGACGAGATAGACGGACTCGCTTCTCGGCATTGTACTGATGGTGATGGTTTTCGTCTGGGAGATGTAGCCTGATTTGATAACTGAGAGGGTGTAGACCCCGCCGTATTCAACTTCGGAGAAGTGGGCGGCTCCGTTGACATTTGTGTAGAGGGTGTTGGTGACCGTTCCTTTTGTAATGACGACGTGTGCTCCGCTGACCGGGTCGTAGTTTGCATTGTTGTCAAACACATTTACCGTTAAGGTAGTGGAGACGGCGGAGACGGGACCGCATAAAAAAAGAAGGAGGAGAAGTACTGCAAGGATACGCTTTATCATTATATTCATCTTTTGCGGTCAACTCCTATTAGTTCATCGGTTGCTCGAGATGCGTTCGAGAAGCATGCCTTCGACAAGGACGGGGTAGGTGGTTCTTGCTTCTTCGACGGCCCGGGTAAGACGCCAGCCGCGTTCGGCGTAGATGGTGAGGAGAGGTTCGCCGCGTTTGACATATTCCCCGGGTTTTTTGTGGAGATGGAGACCGGCGCCGTGATCTACCGGGGATCCGGCTGTCCGGGCAATGCTGATGAGGGCCTGGTTTTTGATGGAGACCACGTAGCCGTCTGAAGCTGCAGGTACAACAAAGGTGTGTTCACCGACGGGGAAGTCGGTCGATTTGACTTTGGGGTCGCCGCCCTGGATGTCGATGATGTCGAGCATTTTTTTGAGGGCTTTTCCTTTTTTGATCTGGTCGTAGGCAGCGTCCGAGCCGGTTCCTGAGCCGGATTTGCCGGTCATTTCGAGCGCGATGCCGGCTATGGCGACGCTTTTCTGGACAAGGGAGTTGGCGCCCCGTTTTCCTTCGAGGATGCTGAGAGCTTCGGAGACTTCGAGGTTGACGCCGATGTTTCTGCCGATGGGAGAGCCGCCGAAGGTGACGGCGCATTCCACTCTGATCCCGAGACGGTTTCCGAGGGTGATGAGTTCGTTTGCAAGTATGCGGCCTTCTGCTTCGTCAGGGATTTTTGTGCCGGGACCGATCGGGATGTCGATTACGCAGGTGTCGGATCCGACGGCAAGTTTTTTTGCCATGATGCTTGCAAGCATCTGACCCCTTGCGTCGATTTTGAGCGGATATTCGTAGGTGACGATCATGTCGTCGGCAGGAGCAATGTTGGTTGATCCGCCCCAGACGATGACGCCGCCGGCTTTTTCGGTCATTGTTTTGATTTCAGATGCCGAAAAAGCGACTGGAGCGAGGGCTTCCATGAGGTCAGCGGTCCCGCCGGCTCCAGTGATGGCACGTGAGCTGGTTTTGGGGATGAGGAGGCCGGCTGAGGCGATGATGGGGACAACAAGGAGGGTGATTTTGTTTCCGGGAACGCCGCCGATGGAGTGTTTGTCGACGACGGGTTTTTTCGAGAAGGTGATCTGTTCGCCTGAGGCGACCATCTCACGGGTGAGGAATTCGACTTCGTCCATGTCAAGGCCGTTGATGTAGGCGGCGGTGATGTAGGCAGTGATCTCGGATGGAGAGAGTACGTTGGATGACATGTCGGAGATGATGGCGGCCGTTTCTTCGCGGGTGAATTTGCCTCCGTCCATTTTTTTGCGGATGAAGGCGATGGAGGAGGGACGGGAGGCCGCACGGATCTCAATTTCATCCCCTTTTTCTCCGTCGAGTGCGTTGTTGGTTCCGAGAGATACGGTGGCAGTTCCCTGACTCGTGAGTGTTTTTGTGATAGAGACGGGGGCGGCAATAGTGTGTTTGGATTTTATGCGGGTGATGGTGACCCGGTCTCCTTCCAGAACACCGATATGTCTGGCGTCGGTGTCGTTGAGAAGGATGACGGGAGTTGATATGTCGATGATATCAAGGATGAGATTCATGATGATTCTCTTTTGGTTGGGAAAGGATAAGGATTTTTGTGTTACGGGGGACCCCGAAGGGGTGCCCTCAGTCGAGCAAGTTACGGAGGGAGCAAAAGCGAGCGACGATGACTTGCGAGTGCGGGGCGCTGAAAGCGGCCGACCTTAACCGAGCAAATCTTTGATTTGCGAATGTGGACGGCTCCCTGGTTTTTTTCGCTGATTTGAAGATTCTGGAGGGTGTAGTCTTAGAGAATAAGAGATATTATCGCCCTATAAATCCAATATAACTGAATATAAACGTGAACTCCCCACATCAATCGAGAAAATGGAAAAGGATGTCGTCGCTTTCTTAAATAGCGAGGGAGGGACGGTCTATTTTGGAATAGACGACAACGGAGATATCCTTCATATTCCAGATATTGATGATTTGCAGTTAAAATTGAAAGATAGGATTAAAAATAACATCTCTCAACCTGCATTAGACTACTGTAAGATAACAATTGAAATACGCGACTCACACTATATCGTTGTTCTGACTATTCAGGCAGGATGGGAAAAGCCATTTTATCTGAAGAAATACGGGATGACACCGAAAGGCTGTTTCAAACGTGCCGGTAGCGCATCAGAACCAATGAGCGCGGGAGAGATTGAGGGCATATTTGCCAAACGGGTGAGGAACAGCCTAAAAAATATTCCATCACCACGTCAGGACTTGACATTTCGTCAATTGAATATATATTATGATGGAAAAGGCAAAGTTCTCAATGACTATTTTCTGCTCAATCTTAAATTACTTACTGATGACGGGAAACTTAACTACGCAGCTTATCTTCTGGCTGATGAAAATGATAATTCAGTTAAGTTTGCGAAATATGCAGACGATACTCGTGCTGATTTGATTTCAAATGAGGAATACGGATGCTGCTGTCTTGTAAAAATATTCGAACGTATAAGCGATCGTCTGATTGCTGAGAATACAACCTTCACAAAAATAACTATGAAACGCAGGCTCTCACGCAAATTGATTGATACGGCGGCCCTGCGCGAAGCTGTCCTTAATGCCTTGCTGCACAATGATTATGCTAATTTCTCTTATCCAAAAATAGAGTTCTTCGCTAACCGTGTTGAAATTACTTCGATGGGAGGGTTGCCCTATGGTCTATCTGAAGAAGCGTTCTTTTCAGGAGCGTCTAATCCGCGCAATCAGGAACTTATGAGAGTTTTTCGTGATTTGGGGGTCGTGGAGGAGCTCGGATCTGGTGTTCCGCGTATCCTGAAGGCTTATGGTAAAGAGGTGTTTCAAATCAACGAATCATTTATCCGAGTCACCCTTCCATTTACAAAAGATTTTGAGGCAGCTATTTTAAAGGAGAGTCCGGAGAAAGTTCCCCATAGTTGTTTAAATCTTGGGATTAATGAAAAAAAGATTCTTGCGTTAATTTCAGGAAATCCAAACATTACAGCTCAGGAATTATCTCGTGACATCGGGATTTCAGAGAGAAGTGTGCGATATATCCTTGCAAATTTGAAACAGAAGAATATTATTCATAGAAAAGGCTCTGATAGAACTGGCTCGTGGGAAATACTGAACTGACTGTCATGTTTTGCAGGGTAACTGCAGGGTAACTGCAGGGTAACTGCAGGGTAATTGCAGAATCTGATGTGTCTCCACCATTCAGCATGTATCGATATACGTTCACAGCAATACAACCGCACGGATGATTAGTTGTATTTTTCGTGTTTTTGTACTAACATGAAATAGGGAACTGGGATGAATACAGGAGATAAAACGCGAATTTACGCGATTGAAATACTGAACAGGATATGTTGTTTTCAGGTGTAATTTCATCCGCTATAGGTGGCCATAGGTCATAGATCATAGATCAGTAATGCCGGAAACATGCAGGTGTGAGCTCCTCTTTTTTGTTTTCGATTATTGTATTTTTAATAGGAGTTACGCGGTGTGATCTCAACCGAAAAAACTGACGTACTTCTGAGATGTGCTTCGTTTTCGTGTAAGGCAATAGTGGGGTGTATGAGATAAAAGAACCGCGAATCTCGTGTGCCCATACCCAGACATACTTTTGACGAATTGGATTGAGGATAACACCGCATAAGCCCTATTCAAATAGGAGTTCCCCAGTGTTGATGCTGATTCAATAGGGGAAAGAGGCGATAAGGTGTGGAACATGAGAATATCCTCCGTGTAAATCAGATGAATCTGATCTTGCTGAGTAATGCCTAGAGTGAGAAGCAGCCACATCAAGGAAAATATACCCGCATATCCAGAATACAAAATCTGCAAAAAAGCCTTTTTGGAAAATTTGGGGATTTGTGCCCCGTGTGGGACACAAATCTGTCTTAGCCGTTAAAATTCTTCAGAAGAATTTAATCGCGGCGGAGGACGAGGACTGCGACAGCGCCAAGGCCGGCGAGTGCAAGGAATGCACCAAAGCCGGGGGTCGTGGTCGGGGTTGCAGTTGCGGTTGCAGTTGCGGTTGCAGTTGCAGTTGCAGTTGTAGTTGCAGTTGCGGTTGGGGCTGCCTCAAGAACCTTGAAGGTTGTAGAGGTAGTCTGACCAGCCATGAGTGCCTGAATAGTGTATGAGTCAACATTTAATCCGGTAGTGTCGAAGGTGACTTCCCAGGTGTTGACACCGTCTGCGCCCTTAACGACCTTAGTAGTAAGGCTGATGAAGGAGGCGGAGTTTACACTGCTCTTGTCAATTGCAGTGAATGCAGTTGAGAGAACATCAACAGTTACAGTTTCGCCTGCTTTGACATTGGTGGTACCTGATACCTTAAGAGCGGAGCCCTTGGTAACATCGGAAACCGGGTTCATGGTCAGGGTCTTCTGAGCAACGATGAAAGTAAGTTTCACGTAGATATCATCGATGTTCTGCGTGTCAAGTGCCTGGCACAGTGCTTCTGCAGCATTTGCGCTCTGGCGATCTAACGTGTTGAACAGTAAGACATCCCCGACACCGGTACCAGTTGGCGTTGCCCTCGAGTTCTGGTAGAGATTGTAGTTTCCATCAGCTGGAAGTGTACCTGCAACAATTATCGGTGCAATGTTGAACCAGGTGTCATACATCGGGTGCTGGACAACAACGAAGTACTGTCCTGCATCAAGAGCTGTGGTTGCGATTTCTACTTCATAGGAAGCATCATCTTCAACGGTGATAGGTCCAGTAGAGAAGTAGTTTGTACCAAAGACGTAGTACATAAGACCGGCGCCTGCAGCTTCTGCAGTTCCGGTGATCTTGATTTTATCACCCTGTGCAACAACGGAAGATTCTGCAGTTGCAGTAAGGAACGGCTGTTTCAGCGGAAGTGATACAGTTGCTGCATCCACATCATTCATAAACTCAGGTACATCTGATGAAATAGGTGTTGAAGATGCGTAGACAGTATAGGTTCCTGCATCGAATCCAACTGGGAGAGTGATCTTCTTTTCCCAGGTATCATCGGATTTAACAGTCACAAAATCAGCACCGCCAAGGACATTGAGATATCCGCCGGCAGGGTTAAAGGGAATTAAACCTGGGTTAGCTGCACCAAGGCTGGCTATTTTCTTGTTGGTTCCCTTAATGTAAAGGTAGACCTGGTTACCACCAGTGGAGGTTCCTGAGAGAGTGATCTCATCTCCAACATAGTAGGCATCCTTACCTGCGGTGAGAGTTACCTTTCCTTCCTCAACAGTTACTTTTGCTTTTGCAGTTGTAGCTGTAGTGGGGAATGCACCAGTGAATGTGTATGTCTTAATGTCTGATCCAGCAGTGTCGATCTGAACGGTGCGGACACCGTTGTTGTCAAGAGCTACGGTAAATGTAGTAACAATACCTGCAGCTGCAGTTACGCCGGACTGACCGGGGTGGACAGTAATACCATTTCCGCCAGTGACGGTTACGGTTACGGTTTCAGCAGGGGTGCCTTTGAACGTTAACAGTGTTGATTCACCAAGAACGATTTTTTCCTTCGAAGCAGTGATCGATGCGGCCACTGTTTCGCCATACTTGAATGAAACAACGTTGGACTTCTTGTATGTGCTGGATGCATAAATGGACATGCCAGTGATCTCAGCAGCGACCTTCCAAGTACCGGTTTCTGAACCAGTTGGGTTTATAATGGTTATGCCTGTAGCAGGGATGGTTGCACCTGTGTATGTACCAAACGTATTTGTTGATCCGCCTGCCGGAGTGGTGAATGTGAATTGGTACCCATAAGGACCTCCAACGATGTTACTTGCAACGGAAAAGTCAAGAACCTGACCGAGAAGCACATTTTTATCAGCTACGGAAGTACCGGTTGTCGTAAGATAGACATTTAAGGTTGTCTTCGGGTAGAAAATCTGATATGTGTTACCAGTGCCTGGAGATGCGATTTCTGCTGCATTTTTATAGGTACCCTCATGAGTTCCTACAACATCGGCAGTAATTCTGCCTGCGAAGATAGTGTTCAGAACAGTACCGCTTCCATCGGTAAGAAAGATGGTCTCAAGAGCATCTTGTGCACCATCTACAGGTGCAGTGTAAGCTACTGCAGCACCTGCTCCGGCAAAGAGTGCCAGTGCAAGGAACACTGCAAGGACTGCTCCCATAATTTTAGTTGTTTTCATGTAATCAATTCCTCCTAATTTAGGATTGTAAATTTTTCTTTGCATGTTTGACATGCGATACGTGATATTCGACATGCGTCGAATAAGCATTCTGCAAGGGTCA
Organism: Methanocorpusculum sp. GPch4; assembly: GCF_012062385.1. Taxonomy (NCBI): domain Archaea; kingdom Methanobacteriati; phylum Methanobacteriota; class Methanomicrobia; order Methanomicrobiales; family Methanocorpusculaceae; genus Methanocorpusculum; species Methanocorpusculum sp. GPch4. The sequence goes on from NZ_SIJA01000014.1 coordinate 157,746, forward strand.
TACTCCGACGAGCGGAATATGCTTTGATATTTGATTATGTAATATAATAGACTTTGTGGTCATGGGCCCCATTCTAAGGCGAATGCGGCGATACGCTCAACCAAAAGAGCGGACACGCACACTGATGAACACAGCATTCCGGCGAAGAAACCGCCGGGAGTGGTTTCGACAAACGACGGATTTGTGTTCGCGGAGATACGTCATTTGCATAAATATGAGCGGGAGTGCACTATATTATATTAATGAGGGGGCGTTGGCATGGGATGGTTGGGGGGAAGGATTTTCACCCCGCATTCACAAGTCTATCGACTTGTTCAGCTGAGGCCGCATTTTTCAAATGCGGTCCGCCCCGAAAAATAGATGGTGAGAAAATCTATTATCTCACACTCCCCACTATTGTATACCATGCAGGCAGCGGAAAGGAAACCTGACCGGGCAACAATACCAGTATCTCAGAATGTGAAGAAGCGGGTTTTGTCTTTGAAGAGAGGGAACCAGACCTATGATGATGTTTTGATACGGATGCTTGACACGATCGCGGTTGGTGAGAAGGAGAGGGAACAGGGGGTCGTATTTCTGTATGAAGTTCCGATACTTGATGAGATAAAGAAACTCAAAAATCCCATTCCGCTAAAGATCGTGATCGATGAAAACAATTCATTGATACTTGTGAACAATGGGTATTCGATTCTTGTTGTCTGCAGTAATCTGGTAGAAGGACTGCAGGAAGCGGCGCTGCAGTTTGCAGACGACTTCATGAATTATACCGATAATTCTCTCCCCATGACACAGGATGCACGGGAACTGGGAGAGAAACTTCGGGGATCTGTCTGGTTGTGATCGGCGGGTCGGACGCGGAAAGCGGACGACCTTAGCGGAGCAAATCTTTGATTTGCGACCAGACCCAACGAGCGAGAGTGAGGATAAGCAAATCCGCTTCTGGGATCCAGAAGGGCTCATATTCGCGCCGAGTCAAGCGAACAAAGCGAGTCGGAGAGCAAATCTCTGATTTGCGGCTCGCGGTTGGTTTTTCTCATGTTTCCACCCCTGCGGATCCCTTCCTGAATTGGATTGACACTAACACCGCGTAACTCCTATTTTATGTGATTTTGTGAGTGGACAAAGGCAGAAAGGATTTTTCCACCGCGCAAGCACGAATCTTCGGCTTGGCCGCAAGGCAAAGACCTTATCACCAACTGCATCCAATAATATTCGATAACCATGCCAAGTACGATCATAGTCGGCGGCTTTTTTGGCGACGAAGGGAAAGGGAAGATCGTCGCCCACATTGCACAAAAAGACCAAGCAACCATCATTGCCCGCGGCGGAGTCGGACCCAACGCAGGCCACACCATAAACGTACTGAACGAAAAATACGTTGTCCGCATGATCCCGTCAGGATTCCTCTATCCCAAAGCGGAACTCATGATCGGCAGCGGAGTGCTCGTTGACCCGAGAGTATTTGCTCACGAACTTGACATCCTCAAATGCGCCGGCAGAACCAGAATCGACAGCCGCTGCGGGATCATCGAAGAAGAGCACATCCTTATGGACAAAAAAGATCCGCATCTTGCAAAAACAGTCGGATCCACCGGCTCCGGATGCGGACCCGCAAACTCAGACCGCGTCATGAGAAAAGGCCGTCTTGCAAGAGACGTTCCCGAACTCGCACCCTACATAACCGATGTTGCCCAAAACGTGAACGACGCCATCGAAAAAGGTGAATCCGTTCTCATCGAAGGAACACAGGGTTTCGGCATCTCCCTCTACTACGGAAACTACCCCTTTGTCACCAGCAAAGACACCTCAGCTTCCCAGATGGCTGCTGACGTCGGTGTCGGACCGACCAACATCGACGACGTCGTCGTTGTCTTCAAAGCATTCCCGACACGAGTCGGCGAAGGACCCTTCCCAACCGAACTCACCCACGACGAATCCATCGCCCTCGGAATACAGGAATTTGGCGCCGTCACCCGCAGAGAGCGCCGTATCGGCATGTGGGACGGCAAAATGGCCCGCTACTCCGCAATGATCAACGGCTGCACCACGATCGCCATAACCGGAGTCGACCACATCGACGAAACCGTCTTTGGGGCGACCGATTACGCAAAACTCACTCCCAAAGTACTTGCGTTCATCGATCAAATCGAAGCCGACACAGGAAAACCCGTCGGGATCATCTCCACCGGACCTGACCAGTCACACATCATCGACATCAGATCAGAGCTGTAATACATGAAACGCCGGATACTTGACATCATCTGCTGCCCCGCGTGCAAGGGAAAGTTTATGCTTACAGAGATGGAGGGTAATGATACAGAAATACTGGAAGGACTCTTAACCTGTACTGCATGTAAACGGGTCTATCCGATCTCATCAGGGATCGCAAACCTCCTTCCCGAAGATCAGAGGTAACCAAAAATGCCAATTGTTGAAGTCCAGCTGAATCGTCTCGGAATAAACTCACTCGAAGTCCTGGCCGACTCCGTAGAAGTCAGTGCAGGCACATCCCTCCACGTAAGGGTCGTAAACTTCGGCGCCCCCACACACGCGACGCTTCGGACCGAAGGATCGGCATACACCAGTTTCACCTACGAAAACCTCTACGTCGAAGCCGAATCCGAGATAAAAATCGACATCCTCCCATCAGCAAACCCCGGCAGTTTCGAGATACAGGTCATCTCCGGATACGGCATGCGGCGGTCCGGCTTCACCGTCAACGTCATCCTCCCCGAACTTGAAGAAAAAACAGAACCCGTCTGCCCCGAACCCACACAAAAGCCGCCCCGGAGAGCTCCTCTGACCACGGCGGGCCTTGGCGTGATCCTCATCAACCTCATCGCCCCGATCCTCGGCTTCATCGTTCTCATCTTCTGGATACAGGCACCCGCGGCGGTCAACACCACCGTCATGGCAGTGATCCTCTACATCATCATGCTTGCCGGGATCATCATTACATGGCGATCGGTGCAGTAATACTTTTTTTCGGACTGGTCATCGACCGTCTGATCGGTGATCCGCGTTCCAATGTTCATCCGGTAGCTCTGATCGGTAGATTCATCGATCTTTGGGGACGCACGAACTTTTATTCCCCGCGGACCGAACGGTTCATCGGGATCGTCGGCTGGATCCTCACCGTCGGGATCGCGATCCTTCCCTGTCTTCTCGTCCTCCTCTACGCTCCGTGGTATATTTCCCTCCCGTTCTCCGCCATCGTCCTTGCATTCTGCATCGGATGGCGCTCACTCGAAGAGCATGTAAAAGCAGTCGAAACTGCTCTCGAACAGGGTGAGGAAGAGGGAAGAAAAGCGGTCCGGTATCTCGTCAGCCGGGACACAAAGACCCTCTCCTTCGAACAGATCAGATCAGGCGCCTACGAATCCGCTGCGGAAAACCTGGTCGACAGTATCATCGCCCCGATCTTCTGGTTCGTGGTCTTTGAACTTCTCTTCGGCATGGGGATCATCGGAGCTGTACTGTTTCGATCGGCCAACACCATGGATGCGATGCTCGGCTACAAAGATGAAAGGATCCGTCTTGGCTGGTTCCCTGCCAGAATGGATGACATCCTCGCCTTCATCCCTGCAAGGATCACCGGAGCAGTCCTCCTCCTCATCTTCCTTTTGAAAGGAAGGATCAAACAGGCATGGTATATCTTCAAACACGACCGGAAACTACGGCCGGGATTCAACGGCGGTATTCCCATGAGTCTGATCGCCGGCGGCTGCGGAGTAATGTTTGAAAAATCCGGTGTCTATCAGATCGGCTATCCCGAACAGACACTCGCCGAGGGAGGGAAGATGATCATCAGGACGATTCAATGGTGTACGGTCATCTGTGCCGCGATCGGCATGCTCCTTCTTATTTTCATATAAAAATTCATTACCTTCCACCCCGAATACTCTACTCATGGAGACATATCTGAAAATACCAGCGGTCATTTTTGCAGTCTGCATGATATCTACAGGGGTCGCCCTCGGTTTTGCAGGATTCGGGAATACAAACGCCTTTGAGCGGCAGGCATCCACCCTGGAAGAGTGGTTCGGCGTAGAACTCCTCACCGTTACGGCAGCCGACGGAACAGAGATCCCTGTCATCAAAACTGAAGACGGTGACTACATCGGCGCCGCTTCGCTGATCGGGGTCTACTACGGAGATGCAAAATATGCTGTCATCTATACGATAGAAGACGGCAGGATCATCAAAGAACATACATCCGTCATCACATTCAGCGACGGCGGAAAGGATCCTGCCGATCTGAAAAACAAACTGGGAATAGCGGAATAAATGCCGAAACAGATCAAAGACCCGGTCCACGGATATATCGAGGTCCCAACACCTCTAGTCCCGCTTCTCGATACGGAAGCGGTCCAGCGGCTCAGATACATCAAACAGCTCGGCTTCGTCTATCTCGTCTATCCCGGAGCAAACCACACCCGGTTCGAACACTCACTCGGGGCGATGCATCTCGCCTCGCTCCTGGCCAGACAGCTGGACCTTTCGGAAGAGGACATGCTCCTCGTCTGCACGGCAGCTCTCCTCCATGACATCGGCCACGGACCATTCTCCCATGCAAGTGAAAGACTCCGCAGAGAGTACGGGCCCTTCTCCCACGACGAGATATACACCCTGCTCGCCGACCCGGATATCGCCGGCATTCTGAAAGAAAACGGGACAAAACCACAAGAGATCGCAGACATCGTGGCCGGGAATCATCGTCTCGCCGACATAATACACGGTGACCTCGACGTTGACAGGATGGACTATCTTCTGCGCGATGCTCACTACACCGGCGTTCCGTACGGAAATCCGGACGCCGGAAGGCTCATACAATCCCTTGTTCTGACAAAAGACGGGCTTGCCGTCAAAGAATCCGGCATTGCGGCCGCCGAATCCCTCCTTATTGCCAGAACACTCATGGGACCTTCGGTCTATTATCATCATGTCGGAAGGATCGCAGAAGAGATGTTTCTGCTTGCCGGAAGAAGTCATTTTGCCGACAGCTCCCCCGACTCCTTCATGAGAATGGACGATATTGCTGGAACGACCCTTCTTATGAACTCGCCTTCGGCCATATCCCGCGAGATGATGCACAGAATAAGAAAAAGAGATCTCTACAAACGGGCGGTCTACACCGGGAGGGAACAGCTGGACATGGACCGGCTCTCTTCACTCAGACCGGAAGAAAAGAACCGGATGAGGCGGGCGATCGCCGAGACTGCCGGACTGCCTGAAGAAAAGATCATCCTCGACATCCCGCCGATTCGAAAAGAGATGCGGATGAGGGTCCAGGTACAAAACAGGCATGATCTGGTCGCCTTCGAAGAGATCATCCCCCTGCTGTCGATGATGAATGCCACACGACAGGGTCAGTGGAGGCTTGGGGTCTATGCTCCGGCAGACGTCCTTGACAAAGCAGGCGATGCGGCACGGGAAGTTCTTTCTCTGCGCCGGGCAACAAAACAAGATAAACTCCCAGGTACTATAGTATAGATATGAAGAGGATCGTTGTCGGAGTGACCGGGGCCTCCGGGATACTGTATGCAAAACGGCTGCTTGAAGCACTCGCCAGTGCAGAAGCCGAAGTTTTTCTCATCATCTCGGATACAGCCCGGACCGTCGCCAGACTCGAAGAGGTCGATCTCTCCGGATACCCGGTACACTACGAGGAGAACTGTGATCTGGAAGCGGGGGTCGCCAGCGGATCGTTCAGGTTCGATGCAATGGTGATCGTCCCCTGCAGTATGAAGAGCCTTGCCCAGATCGCAAACGGATACTCAACAACATTGATTGCGAGAGCCGCCGATGTCTGTCTCAAGGAAAGGAGACCGCTTATCCTTGTTCCGCGGGAGACCCCGTACTCGCGGGTCCATCTCGTCAACATGCTCGCGGCCCATGATGCCGGGGCCCTGATCCTGCCGGCTTCACCCCCGCTCTACACGCAGCCGAAAACGCTCGACGAGCTTGCAGATATGATCGCCGCACGGATCCTCGATCACCTCGGGATCGAACATACCATTGGAACACGGTGGAAATAATGAGAACTTTTATTCAGCAGATGAAATCGGCAGGTCTTGTCGAAGAGATCACTGATCCGGTATCTTCCGTATACGAAGCCCCGAAGCTTGCCTTCCGGACACATAAGATGCTGGAGTTTACGAATATGGATGGTCACCGATGTGTGATGAACACCATCTTCGACCGGGAATCACTTTCGGTCGCTCTGGGCATCCCAAAGGAAAGACTCGTAAAAACACTCGCCGCCTGCACCTACGCAGGAAAAACCCGGGATGCAGGAACTCTCCAGTTTGAAAAGGCAAATCTTGCAAAGATCCCGATCATGAAACATTTCCCAAAGGATGCCGGAAAATATCTGACCTCGGGGATCGTGTTTTCAGAATGGAACGGGGTCACCAACGCCTCGATCCACCGCCTGCAGGTGATGGATGACACGCATCTCATCGGAAGGATCGTTGAAGGGCGGCACACCTACAAACTGATGAAGCAGGCATTTGCCGAAGGAAAAAAACTTCCGATCGCAATCGTGATCGGACCCCATCCCGCCGTGACCTTTGCCGCATCCACCCGCGTTCCCGAGGGAAAAGAGATGCAGTACGCGGCCGAGATCCTTGGAAAAGAGCTGGATCTTTTCACCTGCCCGAACGGGATCAAAGTGCCCGACGCGGAGATCGTTCTTTACGGCTATCTGACCGAAGAACTCCATGAAGAGGGGCCGTTCGTTGACATAAGCGGGACCTACGATCCCGTTAGGATGCAGCCCGTGCTTGAGATCGTCGGCATGCACACAAAACCCGATTTCATCTACCACGGGATCGTTCCCGCCGGCGCTGAACACAAAATGCTCATGGGAGCTCCCTACGAACCACGGATCTATCAGGCGGTCGCGGGAGTAACGAACGTAAAAGACGTCTACTTAACACCCGGAGGAGCAGGATATTTCCATGCGGTCGTTCAGATCAAAAAGATGACCGACGGAGACGGCAAAAATGCCATCATGGCAGCGTTTGCCGCCCACACCTCGCTCAAACATGTCGTCATCGTCGATGAAGACATCGATATCTACGACCCCTCGGACGTGGAGTTCGCTATCGCAACACGCGTCCGGGCAGACACGGATGTCATGATTATTTCTGGTGTCAGGGGATCGTCCCTCGACCCCTGCAGGATAGGAGACGGCATGAATGTAAAAGCCGGCGTGGATGCGACCATTCCTCTTGGTCAAGAAGATGAATTTATCCGTGCTGAATGGGATTGAATACTAAGGAAGTGAAAAATGGAACTAGACAAATATGATCAGGCGCTGCTGAACGGAGAATACGGCGAAACCAAACAGAAAATGATGGAGATCCTCCTCGCCCTTGGAAAGATCTACGAGGCGGAGAAGTTCATCGAAGTAAAAAGTGTTCAGGTCTCCGGAGCGTCCTTCAAAACCATCGGGGATGCGGGACTCTCCTGGCTCAATACCCTCTCGGGAAAAGCCGTCGTCCCGTCATTTCTGAACCCGATCGGCATGCCGCGTGACGAGTGGCAGAACCTTGGGATCCCGGACGATTTCGCGAAAAAACAGCTGGAAGTAAACGCCGCATATGCACGACTCGGCATCCGTCTGACCTGCACCTGCACACCGTACTACTTCAACATCATCGAAAGAGGCGACCACCTCGCATGGTCGGAGTCCTCGGCGGTCAGCTACGTGAACTCTGTTCTCGGGGCACGGACCAACCGGGAAGGCGGTCCCTCAGCCCTCGCAGCCGCCCTTACAGGAAAGACACCTTACTACGGTCTTCACATCGTGAAAAATCGTGTTCCCCAGATCGATTTCCACATCGACGACCCGGCGGCGACGAAATCATGGACGAACGCCCATTACGGGGCTCTTGGGATCATCGCCGGAGCGATCTCCGGAAACCGGATCCCGTTTTTCACCGATATTCGTCCCAACCGTGACATGCTCAAAAGTCTTGGGGCCGCCATGGCCGCAAGCGGGGCAGTTGCCTTGTATCACGTAAACGAGATCACGCCGGAGACCCGCTTCCCCTTCTTCAAAAAACACATCGAAGAGGATGACCGCGAGGTCGTCGAGATCGAAGTTGCCGAGATCGAAGAACTGTTCGGCAGTCTTGAGGCGGATGTCATAGCTCTCGGATGTCCTCACCTATCCGAAGAAGAATTAGAAGAGCTGGCCTCCCTCCTGGAAAGCAGACGGGTCGTCATGCCGTTCTACATCTTTGCTGCAGAAGAATTGAGAGCAAAACACCCGGATCTCTGTAATAAGATCCTCAGCAGCGGGGCAAAAATCGTTCCCGACACCTGTATGGTCGTCTCGCCGCTGATGGACAAAGCCGGAGTTGTCATGACAAACTCCGGAAAAGCATTCACGTACCTTCCGGGAATGTGCAAAGCGACGCCGCTTTTAGGCACTCTCGAGGAATGTGTCCGTGCAGGATGTGGTGAATAAATGAGTCTCCTTGATAAGATCTCACCGTTCGAAAGAAAAGATCTGCTGATCGCCTGGCTCGTCCTCGGCGTTGCCTTCACGTTAGGTATCAACGGCGGATTTGCACTGATCACCGAGTACCAGAAAATAACCGTTGAGGCGCTTCTGATAACCTTCCTCGTCGCTTTGATCGCGGTCGGTCTCTCCTTCGTTCTTCACGAACTTGCCCACAAATTCACCGCAATGAAGTTCGGCTACTGGGCGGAGTTTCGAAAAAGCACCCAGATGCTGATCATCGCGGTCGTCATCGCGGCGATCACGGGGATCGTATTTGCCGCTCCCGGAGCGACGATGATCAACACGGCAGGCCGTGAGATGACCAAAAAAGAGAACGGGCTCATCTCCATCGCCGGACCCCTGACAAATCTTGTCCTGATCATCCCGTTCCTCATCATCATGATCATCGGATTTATGATGACACCTTCGTCAGGGATGGTCCTCTTCACCCTGCCGGGATTCCTGTTCTATCTTGGAATGATCGGCTTCCAGGTGAATGCGATGCTCGCATTCTTCAACATGCTGCCGGTCGGGCCGCTTGACGGAAAAAAGATCATGAGATGGAACCCGGTCATCTTCGGCGTGGTTATCGCCGTATCGCTTGCCCTGCTGTATCTCGCGCTTATGCCGACAGTGATCCTGCAGTTCTTTGTCTAAATGCGAACACTGACCTCACCCGAGGTCAGTGTCCTGATTTTTCCGTCGGCTTCGACAACCAGCCCGCCTTTATCATCGATCTCGATCGCCTTTGCAGAGTGCCAGAGATTATTTTCAAGGAACATGATCTCTTTTCCAAGAATGAGCGACCGTGAGCGGTACTCCTCGATGAAGCTTTTCTCAGGAAGAGCGTCAAACATTTCTAAAAGGTGATTGATCAGGATCGCGGCGAACGCATTTCTCGTGAGCGGGAAATCCTCTGAAAACAGCGGGCCCGCGATATCCTTGAGATCCTCAGGGAACGCGGATGTTTTGAAGTTCACCCCGACCCCGACGATCACCGACTCGAGCATGCCCGATTCGATACTGCTGACGGCCTCGGTGCCGATCCCGCAGATCTTTTTTCCGTTCAGAAAAATATCATTGACCCATTTGATCTTCGGCTGAAGATCCGAAACCGATTCGATCGATCTGCAGACCGCAACGCCGGCCGCGGTCGTGATCATGACCGCGTCCGAAAAGGAGATGCCAAGCCGTGCAATGATACTCAGATAGATGCCGGTGCCTTTGGGAGAGTAAAAGGATTTTCCGTATCTGCCTCTGCCGGCGGTCTGCTCCTCTGCAAGGATCACCGTTCCGTGTTTCGCTCCGGCGGCGGCCAGAACTTTTGCGTCGATGTTCGTCGACTCGGTCGATGTTTTCACGATGACGACCGTGTCGCCATACTTCGGCAGAAGCCTGGACCGAATGCCTTCAGCTGAAAGAACATCCGCATTCTCCAGAAGATACCCCTTGTTGGACACGGCAGATATACAATAGCCTTCACTCTGCAGGGTGCGGACCGCTTTCCAGACCGCAGTTCTCGAAAGAGAAAGCTCGGCGGCGATCTGCTCACCCGACACATAGCTGCCGGGATTTTTTTCCAGGATGCCAAGCACCAGGGATTTTGTTGTCATTTTCTGATTATACTGACTGGACCTTCACCCCGCTCGAGGAGAGGAAGAGTGTGATGAGGAACTCGGGAAGCTGCCGGTCGCTTGAGATCAGCATTCGAAACGCCGCTTCATTGTTGTTCGTATTGCCCAGATAGGTGAGAGCGACCTCATACTGGAGTTTCATTACCGTGACTTTGCCCCAGAAGATCGTCAGCGTGGCGATCTGATCGGGAACATCATCCATAATAATGATTCTTGCGTGAGAGGAGATGATAATACTTTTCTCACCGCGCCTTGGGAGGTTTTCATCTGAAATCCCTAAATATGTCCGGGTTTTCTTCCGGGATGCTTAATATACTATCGGGTTCATGTATATTTTATTATGACCGTTCCCGCATCCCGAATGGAAGACGCCGTCTCTCCTGTGATTGGGACGATTTTTCTCATAGCCCTCACAATCGTCCTTATCGGTATTGTCGGAGCAGCTATGATGGCTTACGGCTTGCCTGAGCCGGCGCCGATTCTAGGCATATCAATCGGAAGTCAGGGAAATATCATCACGGTTACGCAGCTGAACGGAGACGTGCTCCCGGCTGGAAGTTATACGATCCTCGTCGACGACGTGGACAAAACGGCAGCGTTCGGCGGTAACGTGGAATTTGGTCCGGGCATAACGCTTAGCTGGGACTCAGGATCGGAGGCTGTCGGAACGGTGTCGGTAGTTTATACGAGTGATAAAGGAGTCTCGACGCTTCTTGCAGAAAAGAATATCGGGAAGGCGGGAAGCGGAGGAGGAGATGAAAGCGGAGGGGGAGGAGGGAGCGATGGATTCGAAGATACCTATACGATCTTACATAGAGTTGAATGGCGGACCTTCCTTGATGAAGTGAATGCCAGCACAAGCGGTATTTTTTTGGGCGAGGGTATAGTATATGTTGATGATGGCGAATACTGGATTTCTCTTGATAACAAACGTATGTCTAAAGCAGATGCAGCGACAAATCCATCTATCCAAACATATGTGGACAAAACAGCAGATAACAGGTTACTGAAAATAGATTTGTCGAAAAAAATATTTACCGCGAGCGACATGGATCCTACCGATTTTAGCCAGCCATGGAAATCGACTCCATATCCGACGATTGGTTCTCTTTACGAATATGACAGCACTCTTTATATCTGTAAAAGTAAGGGAGATGTTACTTCAGATTCGAAAATAATTCGTGACCCATCTTCAAGAGATTGGGTGGATATAGCAGATATCAAATAATTTTCTGAGATTTTTTTTAATCCAAACCTGAAATTATATGTGGATTTTCCCCTACGCAAAGGTAGATAAATAGAGAGCAATATATAAATGAAGTACGTATGCCGCATAATGTTATTTCAAAAAACGAGGGAGTGTCCCCGGTAATCGGAACGATACTTCTCGTTGCTCTGACCGTTGTTCTTGTCGGCATTATCGGAGCGGTGTTGATGGGATTTGGTATGCCCGAGCCGGCGCCAATCGTTGGCATATCTATTGGAAATCAGGGAAATATCATCACAGTTACGCAGCTGAACGGGGCCGTACTTCCAGCAGGGAGCTATACGATCCTCGTCGACGGTGTGGACAAGACGGCAGAGTTTGGAGGGGATGTGGATTTTGGTCCGGGTATTACGCTTAGCTGGGATTCGGGATCGGAGGCGGTTGGAACGGTGTCGGTAGTTTATACGGGAACGAGTGGAGGAGAGACAGTTCTGGCACAGAAAACGATCGATAAAGCGGGGAGCCGAGCCGAACTAGGTGTTCTTGTTCTTGGCGGAAAAAAATATACAATTACTTCAACATGGGAGCAATGGAGCGAGTATAAAGCTAACGATGATAATCAGAATAAAAATATTCCAATGAACCTGATTTTTTATCAGGATGGAGAATACTGGTATGTAGTTCAACCAAATTATCTGTCAAAAATAAATGCAGAAAATCCAGATTTTACAATCCAGATGTTTAATGCACTTTATCCTGCAAATGGAGATGTTATTGTTAATATAGACCAGAGTAATAGTAACCTATTCTATGAAAGTGATACTATACCAACTGCTGATCCTAATGAAAGAGATTTAGATAGACAGGCAAATGTAGGGGCACTCTATATTGACAGCAATAATGATGTCTATATTTATAGTCATCTGACTGATCCAATTTCATATTTTGCAACCTATGATATTAGACCCTATGGATGGTACAAGATTGGTACATTATCTTCCCCATAATCTCTCCTCTTTATTTCCATTCATCATTCCCGCATTAGAAAACCTAATTCGTTTTTTTACGAAATATTCCTCATGTCGCAAACCTCAGTCGCCAGTTTCCTTTGCAAACTGGCTCCGCGGTTCACTTATCGAAGCGTCGCTTCGATTAGTAAACCTCATTATAAATCGTGACAAATATATTACGAACCCATGACGGAAATTCCCAAAGAAGAGATGCTCTTAAAGTGCCCGTCCACCTGTGCTGGATGCGGCTCGTTACTTGCACTCCGCTATATCCTCAAGGCTGCCGGCAAAGACACGGTCCTCGTGATCCCTGCCTGCTGCAACAGTGTGATCCAGGGGGTCTACCCTTACATGCTTCACACCGTGCCCGTCTATAACATCGCATTTGCGGCCGCCGCGGCCTGTGCGTCCGGAATGAGCGAAGCTCTCCGGGCAAAAGGCGAAAAAACCAACGTCATCGTCTACGCAGGCGACGGAGGGACCGCCGACATCGGTATACAGGCACTATCCGGCGCCCTGGAACGCGGCGAGGACTTCCTCTACATCTGCTACGACAACGAAGCATACGGAAACACCGGCATGCAGAGATCCGGCGCAACCCCTCTTGGAGCGATCACCACCACCACGCCGAACGGAAAAACCGTCAATAAAAAGGATCTTGACCGGATCGTCGAGGCCCACAACCTGCCTTACCAGGCAACGGCCTGCTCCTCCTACCCGGCTGACATCTACAACAAAGTGAAAAAAGCCCTGTCGATCCCGGGACCGAAGTTCATCCACATCCTTGCACCCTGCCCGCCGGGCTGGAGGATCCCCTCGGAAAAGACTGTTGAGATCGGAAAGATGGCAGTCAAATCCGGCATCTGGGTCCTCTGGGAAAAAGAGTACGACAAATTCACCGTCAGCGCCCCATCGCGTGCCGCCATGAAACGGCCCGCACCCGTAGGCGACTACCTCAAAGCCCAGGGACGCTTCAGAAAAGTCGATGAAAAGACCGCCGCCGTCATCCAGGCAAACGTCGACAAAAACCTCAAAAGAATAGCTCTCGAAGCCGCACAATCGGAGGAAACAGAATGAACGAACTTGTAATGTCCACCGGCAACAAAGCCGTCGCCGCAGCCGTAAAAATGGCAAAACCGCTCGTCGTTCCCGCATACCCCATCACCCCCCAGACCGAGATCATCGAAAGCATCGCCGACTACGTCGAAGCAGGCGAACTCAAAGCACGCTACATCCCGGTCGAGTCGGAACACTCCGCGATGACCGCCGCGATCGGCGCATCCATCACAGGAGTCAGAGTTTTCACCGCGACAAGTTCGCATGGTCTTCTCTACATGCACGAGATGCTCCACTGGGCGGCAGGCGCACGCCTCCCGATCGTGATGGGACAGGTCAACAGAACACTCGCTCCGGGATGGAACATCTGGGCCGAACACTCAGATGCCCTCTCGCAGAGGGATACCGGCTGGCTGCAGGTCTACGTCTCGACCGTCCAGGAAGCATACGACGCGACCCTGATGGCATTTCGGATCGCAGAAGACAACCGCGTTCTTCTGCCGGTCATGATCAACATGGACGGATTCCTGCTCTCCCACATCATGCAGCCGTTCGAGATGACCGAACCGGGAGACTTCATCCCGCCGCTCGATCTCCCGCACAAAATCGACGTCAACGATCCGAAAGGCTACGGAGCTATGAGCCCGGCAAACGTCCACTACCAGTTCAGATTCGACATGGAAAAATGCATGCGGGCCTCCCGCACGGTCATCGACGAGACCGAGGCCGAGTTTGCAAAACGCTTCGGCAGAAGCTATGCGCCGGTCGAGGAATACTTCTGCGATGATGCGGACGTTATCATTATCGCAATGGGAACGCTCGGCAAAGAGGCAGAGGTCGCCGCCGATCTTCTGAGAAAAGAAGGCATCAAAGCCGGCGTTATGCGGATCCGCTGGTTCAGACCCTTCCCGCTCGACATGAACATCAAAGGAAAAGACCTCGTCGTGATCGACAGGGACTACTCGTTTGGCTTCGGCGGCGTTATCGCCGGCGAGATCCAGGCAAGATACCCGGACGCAAAGATCGCGAGCGTCATCGCCGGTCTCGGCGGCCAGGAAGTCACCTATGAGGATATGGCGGAGTTCGTCCGCAGCCGCAAGATGGGGACGGAGTTCTGGTTCGGGATCCCGCAGGAGGAGCAGTAAATGTACGAGATCCGTATCCACTCAAGAGGCGGACAGGGCGGCGTGACGGCCGCCCGGATGATGGCCTCAGCCGCCGTAAAAGACGGAAAATTCGCGACCGCCTGCCCGTTCTACGGCGCAGAACGCCGCGGGGCTCCTATCGTTTCATTCGTCAGGATCGACGATGCTCCGGTGAGAATTTATTCACAGATCAACAAACCCGATATGATCGTCATCCTTGATCCGACCGTCATGGACACCGTAAATGTCTTAGACGGCCTGAAAGAAGGAGGCTCGATTTTTATCAACACGCACGAAGAGGTCTCGTTCCCGAAAGAGTTCAATGTGTACAAAGCCGATCTTACCGGAATCGCTCTGCGCGAAAACCTCGTGGTTGCCGGCAGTCCGATCCTGAACACGCCGGTGATCGGCGCTCTCGCAAAACTCGGCCTCTTCAGCCGGGAGTCAGGCGTAAAAGCAATCACCGAAACGTTCGCCGATCCAAGAAACACGTCAGCTGCAAAAGCAGCTTTTGAGGAGGTCATCGTATGAGCAGAATGCCGAAAATGACGATCAGCGTCCCGCACGAAGCTGCCGCCGGACTCACCGGAACATGGAGAACGTTCCGCCCGATCGTGGACCGGGAAACCTGCAACCACTGCGGGATCTGTGCGATGTTCTGCCCGGACGCGGTCATCGACCCTGATACGCTCGAGATCGATCTGGTCTACTGCAAAGGCTGCGGCATTTGTTCCAACGAATGCCCGAAAAAGTGTATTCAGATGGTCAGAGAAGAACACTGACCTTTTTCTTTTTTTTCTTTGTTTCAATCCTCGAACAGGGCATCGAGCATACGGCTCGGATCATCCAGAAAGCGTTTCGTGATCTGATACGACGCGGTCTTCTCATACGTCGTTTTCAAAATAGCCTCCGGCGTGATCTCAAAAATATCAGCACCCGGATACGTTATCAAAATCGGAGAATGCGTCGCGATCAGAAACTGGGAACCCTCCTCTTCTACCAGACGTCTCATCTCCAGCAGCAAAGTCATCTGCCGCATGGGGGATAGTGCCGCTTCGGGCTCATCCAGAATATACAGGCCGTTCCCTCGAAAACGGTTTTGAACAAGCGCCAGCAGACTTTCTCCATGAGACTGATCGTGCAGGGACTTCCCGCCGTACCCTAAAAGATCCAGATCCAGATCATCCACCTGTGATGCCACATTGTAAAAACTCTCGGCACGATAAAAAAATCCGTCCTTCTCCCGGCCTCGGCGGGATAATGTCAGATACGAATGCAGATCTGACTCGGTCGGTCGTGTCACAAAGGAAAAATTTTTCGACCCGCCCTCCGCGTTGAATCCAGCTGAAATGGCGATAGCTTCCAGAAGCGTTGATTTGCCCGAACCGTTTTCTCCGACAAAAAACGTCACCGGCGACTCGAACGACAGCTCGCCCATACGCAAAAGATTTTGGACCACCGGCAGATCAGCAAGATACGATGTGTCCAGAAAATCCTTCAGCATGATCTTATGCAGATAGACGGACCCTGACATGATAGTAGTAGTACAATCGGCAGGAAAAAATATCAAACTGCGCATCAGGATCTGAAGGAAAAACCTTACAGACAAATCACCCGGTCCGCCATAAATGAGACGACCGACGGATCGTGCGAGATGAACACATAGGCGACACCGTTTTCCTTCTGGATATCCTTCAGCAGGTGCAGGATCTGCGCCTGGACCGAAACATCCAGCGCCGAGGTCGGTTCATCCAGGATCATCACCTTCGGGCGAACGAGCATGCCCCGGACGATCGCGACCCTCTGTGCCTGACCGCCGGAGATCTGGTCAGGATAGCGCGATAAGATCTCGGTCTGCAGGCCGGCTCGTTCGAACTCAGCCAGAAGAACGGCGTGATGATCCGATTTTGGAACACGGCGAAGGCTCAGAACAGCTGAAAGCGACTGCCGGATCGTCAAAACCGGATTGAACGAACCTGCCGGATCCTGAAAGATCATCTGGATCCCGGGGTCAGGGCGGGTCAGCGTTTTTCCGGCATACCTGACGGACCCGGTATCGGAGCGTTCCAGTCCGGCAAGGATCCGGGCGCAGGTACTTTTTCCCGAACCCGAAGGACCCGTAAGCCCGACCGTCTCGCCGGGAGAGAGCGAAAGAGAAAAATCATTCAGAGCCGGGTTCGTGCCGTAGGATCTGGAGATATGCTCAGCTTCAAGGATCAGCATTTATGACACCTCACCCCGTCTTTAAGATCGGGAACTGCCGTTCTGCACCGTTCGCCGGCATGCGGGCATCGGGGATGGAACACGCAGCCTTCCGGCAGATCGGTAAGTGCGGGAGAGATCCCCGGGATCGGAACGAATCCGTTCTTTGGAAGACTGCCGAGAAGACCCCGGGTGTAGGGATGTTTTGGCGACGTCAGCACTTCACGCGTTTCCCCCTCTTCAACGATCATCCCGCAGTACATGACCGCGATCCGGTTCGAAAGACGGGAAGCCACATCCATATCATGCGTGATCAAAAGCAGCCCGGTCCGATTTCCGGCGGTCACCGTAGAAAGCATCGCCTCAAGATCCTTCACATTCGCGGCATCCAGACCCTTCGTCGGCTCATCGGCGATCACCAGATTCGGATGAAGCAGCGACACCGCGGCAAACACGATCCGCTGACACATACCCCCCGAACACATCCAGGGATAGGCATCCATCACCCGGCCTGCATCCAGACCAAGACCCCGGAGAACCCCTTCGGCCCGCAGCTTTGCATCCGTTTCCGAACAGAGTCCGTGGATCACCTGCGGCATGATCAGCTGTTTTCCGATCTTCATCACCGGATTGAGGGCCCTCTCCGGACTCTGAAACACCATCCCGATCTCCTGACCGCGGATCGATTCCAGCTCGCGTTCAGTGAGATGCAAAAGATCCTGACCCTGATACGAAATCCTGCCAAGCACCTCCGTCCCGAAAGGAAGCAGACCCATCACCGACTGAGCGACCACGGACTTTCCGCACCCCGACTCGCCGACGATCGCGAGACACTCTCCGTGCGCAAGCGAGAGAGAGACATCGCGAACTGCAGGGATCTTTCCGCCAGACCCCGGGAACGAAACCGACAGATCAGTGATCTCAAGCATATCCGTCATACCTGCACCACCTCACGGACCCCGCGTTCATGGATAAAGGCAAGACTGGTGATCACCAGAACACCAAGAATGATACACAGCGCCGGAGGCAGCCACCAGTACCACATACCGCGAAGGAACCCGCTGTACGTAAAGGCATCCGAGATCATCCCCCCCCACGAGACCATAAGGGGGTCGGAAAGTCTGCACGGGGAGAAGTACTGGGCAAAACCCAAAGCCGATGTCATCTGGAACTGTCTGTTTCAAATGGGGATCTATGCGGATATTGCCGTGTATCCAATGAAAGACGAACGGGGATATCCTGATCTGGAGAACGCAGTCAGCGAGTATGCCGACCGGATGGAAGCCCGTGACCAACGGCAGAAAGAAATCATCCGAAAATATCTGGATTCAGTGCTCGTCCGGGGGGCAAACGGCAGCCTCGTCTTCCCGGACGAAGGGCTGTATGCACACATCTCATGGAAAGTGGATCTGCCTGGAACAAACACTAATCTATCTCCACCGCAAATACTATAGAGATTTTATGCGCATACCAATAAAAGACGTGACCCCCGCAGTTGAGCGTGCGCACATTGCAGGCTGGGTCCACGAAGAACGTGATCTTGGAGGGCTCACCTTCCTCCTCGTTCGCGACAGAACCGGGATCCTTCAGGTCACCATACCCAAAAAGAAAGTCACCCCCGAAGTACTCGCCGCCGTCAAAGACGCCACCCGCGAGTCCGTTATTGAATGTGAAGGCGTCGTCAAAGCGACCGAAAAAGCGCCCGGAGGACGCGAACTCGTCCCCGAGACGCTTCGCGTCATCTCCCGTGCCGAGACCCCTCTGCCGCTTGATGTCTCGGAAAAAGTCCCCGCCGAACTCGACACCCGGCTCGACAACCGGTACCTCGATCTCCGAAAACCCCGCATCAATGCTATTTTCCAGATCAGAAACGCCTGTCTGCGTGCCGTCAGCGAATACCTCTGGGACAACGGATTCACCCAGGTCCAGACCCCGAAGATCGTCGCTGCCGCAACCGAAGGAGGAACCGAACTCTTCCCGCTCGCCTACTTCGACAAAGAAGCATTCTTAAATCAGTCACCCCAGCTCTACAAACAGATGCTCATGAGCGCCGGGTTTGACAGAGTCTTTGAGATCGGCGCGATCTTCCGTGCAGAAGAACACAACACCGCTCGTCACTTAAACGAAGCCACCTCGATCGATATCGAAATGTCCTTCGCTGACGAAGAAGACGCCATGAAGATGCTCGAAAACGTCGTCGCTTCTGCGTATGCATACGTCGCAGAACACTGCGGCGACGCTCTGGAAACCCTCGGCATCACCGACTTCAAGGTCCCGACCGTTCCGTTCCCCCGCATCACCTACAAAGAAGCCATCGAAATCTCCACCGCCGGCGGCGAACCGCTCGTCTTCGGTGACGACCTCTCGACCGCTGCCGAGAGGGTCGTCGGAGAAAAGATGGGCACGATGTACTTCATCACTGAATGGCCGACCTCCACGAGACCGTTCTACACCATGCCGTTTGCCGACCGACCCGAGGTCTGCCGTGCGTTCGATATGATGCACCCCAGAATGGAACTGACCTCCGGCGCCCAGCGCTGTCATATCCACTCCCTTCTCGTTGAGCAGATCAAAGCAAAAGGTCTCAACCCCGATGCGTTCGAGTTCTACTTAAACCCGTTCAGATACGGCATGCCGCCCCACGCAGGCTGGGGACTCGGCGCCGAACGCCTGGTCATGACCATGCTCGATCTCCAGAATATCAGGGAAGCTGTTCTCTTCCCGCGTGACCGACACAGAGTCAGTCCATAACACTTTTTTTATGATAAAGCACATCGTTCTCTTCAAACTCAAAGACCCTGCCTGCTCTGAAAAAACCCGCGAGATGCTCCTTTCGATGAAAGGCGTTGTTGAACAGATCAGGGAGATCGAAGTCGGCATCGACTATGCGCACACCGAACGGTCGTTTGACATCGCGCTTTCAGTCATCGTAGATGATGAGGCAGCTCTCCGCGGGTATGCAGAGCATCCCTATCACATAGATCCGGTCACAAAGTATGTGAGAAGCGTGAGTGAAAAAAGTGTGATCGTAGATTATCGCATCTGATTTCAGATCCCGTCCTCTTCGCCGAAAAGAAACACCTCTTCGATAGGACAATCGAATACAAGAGAAAGTTTGTGCGCAAGGAGGACCGACGGATTATACTGGCCCTTCTCAAGCGAAATGATCGTTCGCGACGAAACGGAGATGATCTCTGCAAGCTCCGCCTGGGTCAGATCACCGGCGGCCCGCAGTTCTTTTATCCGATTCTTCATCACAGCCTCTTGTCATAATAGATCTGCGACCCGATCGAAAGCCCGGCAACCAGAAGAACAAGCCCGCACGCCGCAAACGTCACATATACCTCGGCTCCTGCCAGCGCCGAAACAAGCGTGCATGCACACAAAACCGGCGTAAAGATCCGGACGGTATTCCAGCCGGCACGTTCACGGATACGGATATTCCGCTCGTCATGCTCCTCGATCTCCTGGATTTTGAGAGTTTCGGGCGTCTCAACAGCTTTTTTAACTGATGCCCCAACCAGATTTCCCGCCGAAAGGACGAGTAACGCTGCGCCGATCCCGTAACATGCTCCGTTCAACGTAGTACTTCCTGTAAATACAAATACGGCCAGAAGGATCAGAACGATCCCGGCGGCAAGTCCGCAGACGGAAATGAGGATATTCTTTTTCATACTATGTTATGTGAAGTTTATTTCATATGAAGTTTTCTTCACATCAAATAAAAATCCCGGGGATATTTTTAACAGGGTTCAACGCCAATCTGAATCAGCAAAAGTACAGCGAGGTAAAAAGTATGCCGACAAGTAAAAAACAACTGGAAAAACTCAACAAAGTAAAGAAAGCAAAGGCAGAAGAACTCGCCAAGCAGGCTGCCGACGGAAGCAAAGAAGCCCAGAAAAAGCTCAAGAAACTCGAGAAAAAGCTTAAATGATCAGATGCTTTTCCCACGGGGTATATCCAGCATGGGAAAGCATCTTTTTTTGAGGCAATCTATAATTTTTTAAAATGTGGAGATCATCCGTTTTTCAGCGCAACGATCTCCTTCACATCAACCAATTTCCAAACCATTGTCCGGTCTTCGCCGATGATCTTCTCAGGTGACTCGGTGGGTGAATGACCCAGGGCATAGAGACTGTTTTCCGAGATTTTTTTGTCTGAGATCAGCTGGACGAAGTGGCGTTTTACCGCACGTTTTCTCTCGTCATCCGTCACCTCGGAGAGTTTGCCGAGCAGCGTCACGAACTTGTAGGCAGACATATCCGGAGCGACATTCTCTATCTCGACGGAGACGGCCGGGTTCTGGGAGAACAACTCCATTTTTTTGCCGTATCGGGTCGAGAGGAAGTAGAGGTTTTTCTCATCGAATACATAGAGGAAGGGTGCGATGTAGGGATGATCTTTACCGAAAAACGCGATCCGGGATATTACGTTGTCACGAATAAGTGAGTCGTATTCGGGTTTTAGCATCTTCGGGATCTTTAATGGTGCGGACATGGGTGACTAATGAATAGATTCCTTTGAGCGTTGATATAATCTTTGGTCGCGGCAAAATCGGGAAGACCGGATCCAGAGGATTTTTATCTGCGCAGGACGACCTACTTTATCATGGATCTGCCGTGCCTTATGCCGACGACGGTCGTCGGTTCGTTTCCCTGCGTGAAAGGGACGGGACTTTCGTCCCTTATAGACCCGTATAAAAAAGCGGTTCAGTTTGCGGTAGCAGAGCAGCTGAGAGCAGGGGTGGATATCATCTCCGACGGGCAGGTGAGGTCGGATATGGTGCAGGCATTCGTTTCGAAGCTGCCGGGGATCTCTGAAAAGACGGTCGTCGGCAGGATCGGGGCAGCCGATAAGCCGATCACAGTGGGCGATACGAAGTATGCTTTGACCCAGACGAAGTATGTGAAGGGGATCCTTACAGGCCCCTGCACGCTTGCGTATGCTTTGCAGGTGAATACGCCGATCTACCGGAATAAGGAGGAGGTGGTGATGGATCTTGCGGCCGCTCTGCATCAGGAAGCGAAGTTTCTTGCGGAGACGGGGGTTTCGATCATTCAGGTGGATGAGCCGATCCTTTCAACGGGAGCGATCTCTGTGGATACGGCACGGGAGGCGCTGAAAATTATTTTTGCAGGGATCAAGACCCCGTCGTGTATCCATACGTGCGGGATGCTTGGGGAGATCGCGGATTCGTGGACGAAGCTTCCGGTGGATATTCTGGATTTCGAGTATGCGGTTTCGATGGAGAATCTTTCGGTTCTTTCAAAGCGGGATCTTGCGGGGAAGAAGATCGGCTGCGGGTGTGTGAAGAGTTCGGATCCAAACGTGGAGTCGGTTGAGGAGATCGAGCGGCGGATCATGCTCTGCGTGGATGCGTTTGGGGCAGAGAATATTCTGATCGATCCGGACTGCGGTCTTCGGATGCATACGCCTGAGACGGCATTCGAGAAGCTAGCAAGGATGTGCATAGCGACGCGGAACGTGAGAGGGGCTCTCTGACCAAACGGAGAGATTTTTTTAGATGAGGGGCCAGTTTGCGGGTCATTTCCCCGCATAATCCCGGGATTTTTGAAAATAGCAGTTATGGATAGGTTTATAGTGACAGAGTGCCCTACTCCTACGTAATGGAGAAGATATGGCATTTACAGAAGATGTGGTGAAAAACGCGTTTGACCGGGTGAACGGGTATTGTCAGGTCTGCGGGAAGAAACTGGTGTATGCGAGCAGAGGGAGTGCGCAGGGACGGGGAGGCTGGGAGGCGAGGCATATCAAACCGGTTCTTGAAGGGGGGAAGGATGAGGTGAGAAACTGTATGATCGTGTGTATGGAGTGTTATAATGCACCGGCTCCGGTGAGGAGCGGGGAGCGGCCGCCGGCACGGGTCGAAGGGCCGCGTTTCGGGGAGAGATGAAGGGAGGGGGAGAGGGGTGATGAACAGTTTTTTCATTGCTGTCACGCCGTGAGTCCTGTCATCGTGCTTTGCGTGTCGACATATACCCAATAACCGTTTCCAGGCGTCATGAGTCGGTCGGGACTGTTGGCTTGCGAACCGCCGTTGACGATCACGATCCGGTTTATCCCGACTCTGCAGAGAGAGGGTGTCAGGATCAATGAGGCTCAGCTTTCCCGCGGGTACTCTCCCGGAGGAGGCGTTATCGGGAAGCTGAAGCAGCTCGGCCCGGTTATGCTGCCGCTTATGCTGAATTCGCTTGCAAAGGCGGATACGCTTGGTCTGACGATCGATATGCGGGGCTACCGGAAGGCGTCGGAGCATGTGAGAAAGATGGTCTACCATGCGGCAGATCTCGTGACGGTTTTGATCGTCGCGGCGATCTTTGCCGGCATCGTGTATGTGACGTTTATCCTGTGAGAGGGGGGATAATCCCTTTTTTTTTTGTTTTTTAATAGGAGTTACGCGGTGTTGGTGCGGATTAAATTCGTGAAGGAGTATGCTGGGTGTGGAAACCTGAGAAAAAACCAACCGCGCTCGCAAATCAGAGATTTGCTCTCCGTTTCGGGTTTTCAGCCCTCACTTGAATCGGCGCGAATCTGAGCCCTTCGGGCTCTTAAAATCGGATTTGCTTATCCTCACTCTCTCAACTCTCTCGCAAAGCAAAGCCTTGCTCAGCTGAGGGGCCTTTAGCGGGAGATTGACGGGGTGCTGACTCAGGAGATTTGGTAACAGGGGAAAGGCGGAGGGGTTTGTGGCACGGATTTCAGCCCGCTTGATGGGTCGAGTCTCGGTCGGCGCATCGGGACTTCAAGTGAGAATCCCCCTATCTAAAATTATTGTAACCTTCCTGCAAAATTGCCGGGAGGTTGACCCTTTCACTACAGCCCGGCGAGGTGTAGCATATCGTCCCGTTCTGGTATGAACCGATAAATCAACTCGGCATTGACTATACAAGCCGTCGCATTTGGAGACGTTTGCTGGAGTTCGGAGGTGAGGTTGATTCCAAACTGGGCAATATCCTCGACCACCAGCGCCGCTTGAAACATGCGGCCGTTCAGCAGGAGGTTTTCCGAGTCATCCACATACATGTTCTGCCGTGCTTCACCCAAGTGCTGCTTCGCGCTCTCCACGTGCTCGGCGGATTCGACAAACTTTTCATGCGCATACATGAGACCGGCCGGATCGCTGGAGTACACAACATATTCCCCGTCCACGAATCCATAACCGATGTTGGTAATATTCCCTAACCCGATATCCTGGGCCTCAACCGCAGCGAGGAGTTCTTTGATGGCGGCATCTGTCGCCGTCTCGGCGGGGGAACTCACACACCCAGCCGTCGCCACGATGAGCAGGATGACCCCGATTGTCGCAAGAGCGCGCGCTGTGGTCCAGAATGAGGATTGGTGTTTGGTCATGAGAAAAAATAGGGGACGGGAATATATAAGGTTATGCGGGGCCATGTCGATGAAGCGAGGTATGAGATGGGTTTGGATTCAGGTGATTGAGATAACGAATCCCAAATATGCGAAGTCCTGGAGCCTGCCGTTGGGTCGAGCGGGGTGAGCCGATAGGCTCGCCCTTAGCTGAGGCGGGCTACTCCGAATGAGCGACCTCAGCTGAGGTCGTCCGCTTTCAGCGTCCAACCCGCCAACGAAATGCACGAAAAAGGGGACAGGGGTGGAGGATTGGGTTAGGGTGTATGTAAGATTCGGGAAGGGTAAGGTTGGGTGTGGACACATGAGAAATTCCACCGCGAATAATCGCGAATAATCGCGAATCGCATTTTCCTTACGCTGTCTTCTTGTCCTCGTCGTTTCACTCCTCGGCCGCGTTCCTACGCTTCGCCTCATCGGCTCCGCGTGGTCGGAACGCCAGCGTGGAAAATGCTGGAAAACCCGCGTCGCGGGTTTTCTCCTGAGAAAATACTGATTTGTTTTGTTATTACAAGGATTTGAGAATCTTTAAAGAAAACCCGCGACGCGGGTTTTCCAGCATTTTTCGTTCCGCCGTCACGGCCACGCGGAGCCGATGAGGCGGAGCGTAGTGACGCGACCGAAGGTCAAGAGGGCGGAACAGGAAAAATGCGATTCGCGTAGATTCGCGATTATTCGCGGTGGGATTTCTCTTGTGTCCGCAGAATCTCAACCCCCTCTCCATCGTTGAGATCTACCCTTGAACCTCGTTTATTATTTTCCAATGATCAATTCTAATCCATCATCAGATATTTGCATTTTATTTATGGGAATGCCATGTTCCTTTGCACATTTACGTAATGCCGCTTCATCATCTTCAGCAATTTTTGCCCCAAGATAAATATGAGATGGTCTTAGCGATAGTAACCTGTCACTCTCTTTCGGAGGATTAGGAAGTCGATATACTAATCTCCATTCTCGTTCATAACTCCAGCAGCACGCTTTCGTGAGAATAGTTTTCCACATTAAACAAATTTCTTCTTGAGGAGTTAATTTTACCAATGGGTTGAAATTATGAGTGAAATATTTTTTTGTAAGGTCAATTAAATCTTGGGATTTGTTCAGATATCGAACTGGGAATAGTGCTCCATCAGTAATATTATATGTCTTGGACAGACTAGCGAATGATGAAACATCATACGCCAGACAAATCCCTTTATGTCCGTCAGAATAATGACTCCACATGAGGATATTGCTGCAATCTTCAGTGAAACAAGAAATTCCAACCAGTTCTTGAAACTCTTTACAATATTTTGAGTGATTTAACACATATTTCTGATTTATCTCATCAGCCAGCTTCTCTTCTGATCCCTGATAATCGGGATCATATTTTTTATTAATCTCGGCTAATGCTAAGAGCCACTCCTGCCACTCTTCAATTTTCAGAGTTTCAATACATTCTGTATGGATTTTTTCTTTACATTCATCATCTGCATCTATCTGTTTACATATCTTGTCAATCAGTCCATTTACAAAATATTCACGTAAGTCAGGCATTTTCATATAAACCGGAAGTATCCTTGTGTCAAAAGGATCATTAAAATTAAATGGCTGATTAAGGCGTATTTTTGGATATTTGTTTAAAACTAATGCCTCAATTAACCTTTTTATCTCAGATTCCCCGCTATATTTATAGAGATGATCTATTTGACTAAGTTCACCTTTTTTTAAATATGATGCATCCTCTATCTGGTTTGGTGTGCTATCATTACTGAATTTAAGTTTGAAATATTTCTCGATCCATTCCTGCCGAGCATTATGCATATATTTCCCTACTCCCTCCTTACCTCCGTCCGCACGATCGACTTCCCCTTCTTCTCCAGCCCCTCCATCACCCCTGCCGGATCCTCCAGAACCTTCAGAACCGCGTCAAGATCCCGTCCTTCCTCAAGCTCCTCCCTCAGCAGATCCTTCAGCCACGCGAAATACATCGACCTCTTACTATCCTTCAGACTCGCACCGCACTCATTACAGAACTTAGCCGTCCCGGAATTCACCGTGCCGCACGCCGGGCACACATTCAGCAGACTGATCCGATTCACCATCGCTTTTCGCACCCAATCCTGAACCGTCGTCCCTTCCACGCGTGCCGCCGTTTCCAGCTGCATCTTCAGGTTCTTCGGGAGCCGG
>NZ_SIJA01000015.1:0-494 GCF_012062385.1 Methanocorpusculum sp. GPch4
ATCCGCCGCCTGGCGTGAGAACCGAGGGCGTCGAGGCGGGTCTGGATGCAAGGAAGGCGTGCGTCGAGGAGCGGAGCGTAGTTGGAAACTACGTGAGCACCGCAGAGGTGCGCCTGACGACGCAGACGGGCCCTCCCACCCACATCTGGTGTGGGTGGGCCTCCAAGCATCGGCGGCCGAATGCCACGGTAGGTGGCGGATTCAGGTTCAGGGCATCAATTTGACAGCCGGACAGGGCCGGGCTTGCCCTGCTCGCCATGTCTGGGCCTTCCCTTTGATGTCTCGGAGCATCTGCCGCCCTCTTCGGAGGATGGCCGCGACTCGCCCCAGAGGCCCCAGTCCGGGCCTGGAAAGGCCTTGTCGGGAGGGGGTATCGACTTCCTGACGCCGCCTACGTTTTCAGGCCTGGAGCGTGGGGGAGGTGCTGCGGGTGGCCTTGCAGTACGGGCTGTTGGTTGGGGCGGGGGACTGAGGGCTTCGGGGGGGGCTCAGTG